>DOCS01000108.1 GCA_003503355.1 Opitutia bacterium | reverse complement strand
AAGGCGGCTTTCGCTAGTGGGTTTTATGATCTGCTTGGCAATGTCAGTGAGTGGTTGGAGTCGATGGACCGCGATGAGTCTGAGGAAGTGCGGCATATCGGCGGACATGTGCAAGATCGACTGGATGCGATTTTTAAGGTCCCAGTGCGCAGCGCACCGCGTTCGGCGCGTAATCGTGTGACCGGCTTCCGTGTGGTCGTGGCGGGGGATTGATCGTTGGCCCGTCTGGCGGTCGTAAGTGCGAGTTGCGTCTCAAGCTGCCTTCTGCTTAAATTTAAAGTATATGGAAAATCCGGGGCAAACTGAGCGGGAGGCTGATGTGCAACAAAAAGCCATTCGGGCACAGCGTATCCTGTATATTCTGATGTGTGTACTGATGCTGCTGCCGCTTGTGGTGGCGTGGCTCACGGGGGCCTTTCGGGTGTAATTTTGATCCACTGTTTTAATGAAGAAGACATTCTTTCTGTTTCGCCTTTTTTTTCTGCTGCTTAGTTTGTTGGGCAGTTTGTTGATCTGGTATGTCGCGCAGGACTGGAGCTTGTGGCTCGTTCTGGTTGTGGGCATGGGGATCGCGAGTCTGGTGATTTTGACGGATGCTTTGTTGGAGGGGTTTTCGTTGCGGGGGCTTTCGGCGATTACGTTTGGTTTGGCGATTGGCGCGCTGATCGCTTATTTTTTGGAGAATTCGCCGTTGTTTGAGCCGCTGAAGTATGATCCTGATTTGGCGCAGATGCTGTTTCTTGTGCGCCTAGCGTTGTACGTGATTTCGATGTATTTGGCCACCGTAGTGGCTTTGCGGGGCAAGGATGAATTCAATCTAGTGATTCCTTACGTGCGGTTTAACCCGCAGAATATTGAAAGCCAACTGGTGGTGGTGGACACCAGCGCATTGATTGATGGGCGCATCGCAGCGATCTGTGAAAGCAAGTGGATGGGGCATGCCTTGTTGATCCCTCGCTTCGTCTTGAACGAGCTGCAGGGGATTGCGGATTCTTCCGATACGATTCGAAAGGAAAAGGGGCGCAAGGGCTTGGATGTGTTGAATCGTTTGCGTCAAATGAAGCATGTGGACTTGCGCATTCATGAAAGCGACGTCGAGCGAGCCGAGGCGGTGGATGCCAAGCTGGTCTTTCTAGCCGAAGCGATGAAGGCAAAGCTGCTGACCACCGATTACAATCTGGCAAAGATGGCGGAGTTTCATGGGGTCGAGTGGTTGAACATTACCTCGCTGGTAAAGGCCTTGAATCAGGAGGTTTCCATCGGGACGCGTGTGAGTCTCGAGCTCGTGCGTGCCGGCAAAGATGCCGGGCAGGCGATTGGTTATTTGCCCGACGGATCGATGGTAGTGGTCAATGGCGGGCGCGCGCAAGTTGGCCATGAAGTGCGTGTGGAGGTGGACTCGGTGGTCCCGTCCTCGGGGGGCAAGATGGTTTTTGCCACTTATCGGGCTAATGCGATGGACGAGTAGCTGCCCATCGGCGTGCTGTTAAAAAAGCGTCAAAGCCTGTCGATCTACGGTATCGTCTTGAATTATTGGCCGTTGTGCGCTTTAATCTACCCAGCTCGGGCTTTCCGAGCGTATATTATAAATAATAACTAAATAAGGAATATATCATCATGCAAAAACAAAGCAAAAAAGGATTCACTCTCGTTGAAATCATGATCGTTGTGGTCATCATCGGTCTGCTCGCTGCAATGGCCGTGCCCGCGTTCCAGAAGGTGCGCACCACCTCGCAAACCAAGACGATTACAAACAATCTTCGTCAGCTCGCGTCTGCCGCGGATCAGTACTTTCTCGAAAATGGTGTAACTACGGTTGCTTCTGCTGATTTGGTTGGTGCTGGTGAATATATTAAGGCTGTTAATCAGGTTGCAGACGAAGTATATTCAGAAGACATTGAGCAAGGTACTGATATTAAAGCAGAAAGCGACGCACTTGGTGACCTGACTGTTGCATTCTAAGCTAACCGTTTAGACTGCATTATTTATTACAGCCGTCCACTAAAGTGGGCGGCTTTTTTTATGCTTCAATTTAATCCACATAGGCTTTTGTTGTTTGTTGGTTCGGTCCTGTTGGCTTGTTATCTCGGTTTTGGGATGTTTAATTCAGCAGCCGCCATTCAGTTGGTCCAGCATGGCGGCTATTGGTTGATATTGCTCACTTTCCTGCTGTTGTTGCTTAATTTGTATCAACGTGTGAGGGCGCGCACAATGGGAGCTTGGTTGCCGCGTAAGCAATGGCGCCTGCCTGCGGGCTATGTTCTTATTTGCACCGCTCTGTTGCTGATGATGCAGCCGTCGGGGTACAAGATTACCATGGATGAGCCGGTGTTGGCGGCGACCGCATTGCAAATGCACCTGGAGAAGGAGGTCATGACGGTGGCCCGCGGCTATGAAGTCAACGGAGTGTTTAGTCTGCTCGGCGGCTATGTGGATAAGCGGCCCTATTTTTTCCCTTTTCTTGCCAGTTTACTGCATGATTTAACCGGATACCGTGCGTTGCAGGGCGTGGTACTCAATGGCTTGCTCGCGCCACTGTTCTTGTCGTTGCTATTTGTCGTGGGGCGATTTTTTTGGAAGGATTGGGGCGGTTATTTAGCGGTTGGGCTATTCATGACTGTGCCACTTTTGGCGATGAATGTGAATGGGGCTGGGTTTGAACTGCTGAACTTGGTGATGATTCTCGGCAGCTCGATCGCCGCGTATACCTATCTACAACAGCCGAGCTCTAGGCGGATGGATAGCTTGATCTTGATGGGTCTGCTACTGGCGCAGACGCGTTACGAATCGGTGTTGTATGTGTTGGCAGTCGGGTTGGTCATTGCTGTGGTCTGGCTGAGGCAGCGAGCGATCGAGTTAACCTGGATCGCGATTGCCGCTCCGCTGTTACTGATCAGTTTTCCGTTGCAGCAAATTATTTTCGATGACTACGAGGGCCTGTGGCAGCTTGATCATCACGGTGTGGATCGACCCTTTTCTTTGGCTTTCGTGCTGTCGAACCTGTCCCGGGCAGGGCTGTACTTTTTTGCAATGAATCGACATCAGCCGAACAGTCTTCTGCTGTCTCTCTTATTTGTCGCGGCATTGGTCGGGTTGGCGTATCTAATCGTGCGGCGTCGCCTTCGACTCGACCTCAGTGGGAGTGGTGCACTTGCCTTACTCGCATTTGCAGCGGTTGTGCTGGGTAATTTCAGTATTCTCATGGCTTACCACTGGGGGCAGATTGACGACATTGTCGCCACTCGTCTGGTGCTGCCTTTTCTTTTACTTCAGGTTGTGGCTGTGGTGTCTTTTCTATCTCTGTTTCAACGGTTCAAGGCCTGGGGCGTCGTGTGCTTCTCTCTGATCTGCGTCTTTTTCATTAGCGTGACGCGCCCACTCTGTGCGCGCAGTGATTTTCTGATCTCGGGCATAGCCCATTTGGAGGTGAATTGGCTTCAGGAGCAGGTGCGTGCGCGACAGGGGCAATCAGTGTTGTTTATTAGCAATCGGCATTTAGTGCCGATAATCGAGCAGGTATCGGCGCTCACGGTTGACGATGCCATCAGTGGCAAGGCTCGTCTTGATTTGCATCAGCGTTTGGGGACCTTTAGCGAGGTGTTGATTGTTTATCTTAGTCCATTCGCAGTGGGTGCGGAGGTGTCCTCCGATCTGGAGCCAGTGGCGCGGGTAGAAGCGGCGTTAAATGAGGCATTTGAAATGGAAACGCTCGAGGAGGATAAGTTAACTGATCAGGTCGCGATTCGGCTCGCACGTCTAACGCGTGTGCGCTTGGATGAAGGCGAGCGGCTTGATGTTAATTTGGGCCCAGGGCGTACCGCATTCACGGATGGGCACGCCTATCGTGAATTCTCGAAGAGTCTGCCATGAAGCAGTGGTTAACAGATATAAGTGTTATGTTGCAGGCGAAGCATAGTCGTTTCCGGATTGGCTGTGCGGTGGTTTGCGCGCTGATTGGTCTGTTGGTGCTCTGGCGAGTCGAGCCGGAGCAGGCCGTGGTATTGGTGCGCTACGCGGGCTATTACTTGACGCTTATCGCGTCGATCGGATTGGCAGTTTATATGATCCAAGGGCTCCGGGCTGGCGTTTTCAGTGGGCTTTGTGCAAAGGAACTCAAGGTCGGCGCGCTTGCGGTGGTGGCCGGGAGTTGGGTGCTGTTCGTGCATGCGGATTTTGATTACAAAATCGCAATGGATGATTACCTGCTTGCTGGCACGGCGAAGCAACTGCATGAGACTCGGGAAGTGGCGCGCACAGATTTTGGGCGGTACATGGGGAGCACGTTTATACCGATCTCGGTTGAGGTGGATAAGCGCCCATGGTTTTACCCTTTCGTCGTGGCGACGTTGCACGATCTAGTCGGCTACAGGGCAGCTAATCCGTTTATTGTGAATGCCTGTGCGGGGATTGCCTTCTTGGCCGGGGTGTATCTGTTTGGGACCTTGCTGGGAGGGAGCCTGGCGGGCGCATGTGCGGTGCTGTTGTGGGCGACATCCCCTTTGCTGGCGCAAAACGCAACGGGGGCCGGCATGGAAATGCTCAACCTGCTGATGTTGCAGGTTCTATTCTTGCTGGCCGCATATTATTTAAGAAAGCCCTCAAGCACGCTCGAAGGCGCTCTGAGTTTGGCTGCGGTGTTACTGACTTATTGCCGGTATGAATCTGGGCTGTTTCTGGTCCCTGTCATCCTTGTCATTTTGATGGGCTGGTGGCGCGGGAAACAAATCCTGCTCGCGTGGGGGTCGGTTTTAGCGCTGCCTTTGTTGCTCGGCGTGGCGCTGCAGACGCGTATCTATGCCGCAACTGAAGCGTCTTGGGAGTTGACTGCCGGGGCGGTATCCCCTTTCAGCTTGAGCGCCTTGCTCGAGAATTTCCCTCATGCCCTGCATTTCTTTTTTAGTGCGGACGCCGGGCTGGCGAATTCTCTATTGCTAAGCGTCTTGGGGGTGCCTGCGATGTTGGCCTTCTTTGTGATGCTGAGAACCGAGTCTGTGAAGTATTGGAAGCGCAACCCAGCCGGTATTGTGACTGCGCTGTTTGGCTTTTTCTTGCTCGTGCATTTGATCGTCGTTTTGAGCTTTCATGCCAGTAAACTCGATAGTCTGTTTGTTTCCCGGTATGCGTTGCCGTTTCACTGGTTACTGGTTTTTTCGCTGGTCGGATTGCTCGCATATGTCGCAGAGAAAAGGCCTGGAGTGTGGCGCGTAGTTCTGGTCTTAGTTTTGTTGTTCACTCTGGTGTCTACCTTGCCCAAGAATGCCCAGGCGATCTTCTCGAATAACAATTTTATTGTTCGAGAGTATAATTGGATGGAGTCCCTAGGTGAAGATAGGATGGCGCCGAAGAGTTTAGTGATTGATCAATATACCGCGCCATGGGCATTGCGTGAGTGGGCGGCACTGGAGCCGCAAGTCGCGCTGTTGAGCTCGGCGCGTATTGCGAGTGAATTGCAATCAGGCAAATATCCTGCCGCTTATGTCGTGGAACGCATGCATTACGAGGGGAGTGGGTTTGTGGCAGATAATCCCCTCATTGCTCAGTTGCATAAGGCATTCGCGATGGAACTGGTTGAAGCGCGCAGCTTTCGGCCTTTTGAATTAACTCGCCTCTATCGACTGACTGGTTATCGACCACAAAAATGACAACAGAATTTGCAGAACAGACTTATGACCTCGATCTTTTGTCCGGCAGCCAGGATGCGTGGGATCGTTCGGAAGGATTGCGTTTTGTGTACGGTGAGATTTATCGGGGTATTCGTGCTCGCTGCAGCACTGACGGCGCTATGCTTGAAATCGGCTCGGGCATCGGTGTGAGCAAGGCCTTCTTCGATAATCTGGTGACGAGTGATGTGGTGAAGACGCCTTACGTGGATCGTGCCATCTCGGCCTATGAAATTGAACCTGATGTTGGCGGCGCGTGGGCCAATATTTTCGCGATCGATGTGTTGCACCATCTTAAACAGCCGATGCGCTTTTTCGAAAGCGCGGCGGCTGTCTTGAAGCCGGGAGGACGGATCATACTGGTGGAGCCCGCGGCAACTTTAGGCGGGCGTGTCTTTTATTCGCTCTGCCATCATGAGCCGATTCAGCCACAGTTGATCGTGCCGTCATTCGAGTTCGAGGCGAATGGGCCGGATGGTGAATTTGCTAATATGGGCATGGGCGTAGGCGTATTTATGAGAAACCGCGAACTGGCTGAAGCGTTGTTGGCTGAGTGGGGTTTGCGCTGTAAAGAGGTGAGCTTCCAGGATGTGTTCGCATACCCGCTGACCGGCGGTTATTCGAAGCCTCAATTGCTGCCGACAATTGCCCTGCAAGGCTTGCTGAAATTAGAGCAATATCTGCCGCAATGGTTCTATCGCTTATTTGGTTTAAGGATGGTGGTTGTGTTGGAGAAAATATAACAGCTTGTGCGGAATCTACTAGATGCAAGTTTTCGCTGGGGACGTATGCAGTGGAGCAGCAGAGTGATCGGCTTGGTGGTGTTTGTGTATGCCTGCGCGTTTAGCCTTCAATTTATCGGGGATTATCTGGGGCGTGCGCCGGTTTTGGATGGTCGGGAGAATTTAGCTTTGGCAGTCGAGTTTGCTGGCACGGGGCTACCTGATGGCCCGTTGTACCGCGCTATGTTATATTCGTGGGTGCTTTCGCTATTGCCTGTGGACGTTGAGCGGCTTCCTCAGTTGGCGCTCCTGTTCGGTGTGTTTTGCCATTTGTTGAGTGCATGCTTGGTGGGGACGATTGCCCAGAGGTTATGGCAGCAGCGGTCAGCGCGGCTGCTGGCTGCTACTCTGTATGGGGTATATCCGGTCGCCTTGTACTTCTCGGTTCAGGTGTTGGATATTACCTTTTCAATAACGTTGTTTTTGGCCGGATTATATTGCCTGCTGGCAGCGCTTGGCATAAAAAGCGGGCGTCGCTCTTTCAGGCGCGTGTTTTTACTGATTGGCGCAGGTGCCTTGGGGGGCTTGGTAGTGCTGGCACGACCTAATTTTCTGCCGCCAGTGTTGCTGTTTCCAATGGTTCCACTGCTCTTCAGCGCGCTGCGTGGTCGACGCTCCGCGCCTCCTATAGATCGTGGGATCCGTAGCTGTCTGCTGGTGGGGCTTGCTTTGTCGGGGGTGCTGAGCGCACAGGGGCTGTTGAATTATCGTCATTGCGGGCAGTTTCGGCTGCTACCGTGGCAGGGGGCTTACAACTTGTATGCGGCCAATCGAGATGGCGCGAATGGGCAGTTTTATAAGCAGCGTGTCTCGTTCGATCAAATCCCGGCGGGGATGAATTCCACACGCATGGAATCGGAGTATTTATATCGCGAGTCGCATGGTATGGATGCCGAGCTGGATGTTCGCGCAATGAATGCGTATTGGCGGGCTGTGGTGTTCCGTGAAGTCGGAGCGGATCCAGTGCGTTGGATTGCGTTGATGGGTAAGAAAATCGTCTACCTCTTTAATGATTGGGAGCAGTATAATAATTTGACTTATGCGTATCACAAGGAGCGCTTTTCGCTGTTACGTTGGAACCCCCTAGGCTGGGGGTTGCTGTGTTTGGCCGCATTGGGTGCTTTGATGCTCGGAGGCAAGCAACTGCCAAAGGATGTGGGACTCATGCTCATGCTTCTGTTTGTCGCGTATGCAGCAGGGGTGTTGTTGTTTTTCGTGAGTGCACGGTTTCGTTTGCCGCTGGCACCCTTGTTGTGCGTGTGTGCCGGTGGGCTGGGTGCGCTTCGTTTTCCGCAATTAAAACAGATCTGTTGGCGGCGCTACGCATGTCTGTGTACTGGGATTTTTGCTACAGGGGCATTGTTGTACGGCGATTGGTTTGGCGCCCAGGATGACGCGACGTTTATTCAAGATGAATTATTGCTCGCGAATGCCGCGACGCGCCTCGGAGAGGATGCGGCGGCCTTACGGTTCGCGGAGGCGGTGCTGGGGCGTGATGGGAGCCGCGAGGAGGCGCGTCGGATTCAAGTCGCGAGTTTATTTAACCTGTGGCTGGTTGCGGACACGGATGCCGTGAAGGAGTCACTTAGGATACGATTAGGAAGCGAGCTGTTGGTTCTTCGGAGTCATGATGCCTCAAGTCTATTTATTTCAGGAGTGTACGCGTGGACGATCAATGATCATGAGGGCGCGCTGGTTTCGTGGCGTGAGGCGATACGACGTTTTAAGTCCGAGGCTCTTTTTAGTGCCAGAGCGCTACAGGCGGTGGGCGCAGGGGGATTCTTTGCTGAGAATGACTCTGGGGTCGACCAGCTGAAAAAAATATTAAATCCGTGATGGGGGTTTACTCTGTTCGTTGAGCCGGCAATAAATCATCTAGATGCACGCTTCAGCCGACACTCCTCAATCAACATGCTGGACCCGTTGTGGTTTGGTACTTTACTTGGTAATCGTTTGCATCGGATTCTCAACGGTCGGGGACTATGGCATGACTTGGGATGAGCCGTTCCGCTTTAAAGGCGGGGACTCGAAGTTGGCTTATTATCAGTCATGGTTCTCTGGCGAGCCGATGGAGTCGCCGAAGGATAATTATCCGGGAGTGTTTGATTTACCGCTGGCGCTGGCGGACGAGTGCTTGCCTAATCTTGGCACGCGCAGTGAAAAAGGGCACGTGTGGAGCTTTTGTTTCGGTTTGCTAGGCTTGCTGGCGGTTTGGCGATTGACTGCGCGAATTGGAGGGGAGCGTGCTGGATTCTGGGCCTTGCTGCTTCTGGTCACTGTGCCCCGCTATTATGGCCATATGTTTTTTAACCCTAAAGATATACCGCTGGCAGCCACCTATTTGCTGGGGTTGTGGGCATTGGTGGAGCTGTTTTCGAAGTTGCCGCGTCCGTCTTGGCGTGCGGTTCTATGGGTTGGGTGTGCGGCGGGCTTGGCGATGTCTGCGCGTATCGCGGGGCTATTGATTCTAGGCTATTTTGCGCTTTTTGTTTTTCTGTATCTTTGCGTTAAATACGTTGCTGCGCTGCGTGCTGAGCGAACCGTTACTCGTGTAGAGGTGGTTAAGGATCTGGGCTATTGGTCGATCCGTGGCGCGACATCGGGTGTGGTAGCGTTGCTAGTGTTGTCTGTTTTTTGGCCTGCAATTCATACGAACCCAGTTGAGCGAATGGAACAAACCGTTGAGACCGTTCAGAGCTATGGCTGGGGCGGAGTTGTCTTGATGGATGGTCATTTTTGGCAGGCATCCGATCTGCCGTTTTATTACATTCCATATTGGTTGCTATATACCATCCCTGAGTCGGTGCTGATCTTAATTGGTCTCTCGCTTCTGTTCGGGGGAATGTCGCTGTTGCGTTATCGGCGCACCGGGCAATGGCCGAGTGCTTCGGAGCTATGGCCGAGGCTGTTACTGGTCTTTGCAGTGCTGTTTCCGCTGTGCTATCTGCTGTGGAAGGATCCGGTGTTGTATGATGGCATGCGGCATTTCCTGTTTGTGGTGCCTCCGATGGTTTGTGTGGCTGCGTTGGGCTTGGAATGGATGTTGCGTCGAGCGAAAGCTGCTGGTCGACAGTTGCTGAGCGTCGGCCTACAAGGCGGGGTTGGGCTCGCATCACTGGTGGTCATCATCGAAATGGTCTCCTTGCACCCGTACCAGTATGTGTATTTTAATCAGATTTCAGGAGGGCTGCCCGCCGCCTATATGCGGGATGAAACCGATTACTGGGGGGTCTCACATCAAGAAGCGGCTGAGTGGTTGAATCAGTATGTCGAGGCAATCGATCCAGCGGGCGGGCGCGTGTTTAAAGTACATCAGCGCTATACACGGTGGATGTTGCAGGAGGCGCTCGATCCGAATCGTTTCGAAATGTGGCAGTCTAGAGAGGGAGCCGATTTCTTTGTCTCCATCACTCGCTTTAATTTGCACAGCAGTTACCCGGAGGCGAAGCTACTACATGTTGTCGAGCGACAAGGCGTGCCGCTCTGTTTTATCTATACCTTAAGTGACGAGGATCCCAAATGAGGATTTTAATCGAAGCACACCACCCCGCGCATATTCATTTCTGGAAGTATCCGATTCGTGAATTGCAGGCGCAAGGGCATGAGGTGTTGATGATTGGGCGAGATCGCGATGTGATGCGTCGCTTGTTAGAGGTCTATGATTGGATTCCAGCGGAAATCCCGAAGCGCCGGACAAGGAAGAACAAGTTCCCGCTGGTAGAGATGTTGGAGCGCCAGTGGGCGGTGGCTCGGGCGATTAGTCGTTTTAAACCTGATGTCGTCGCTAGTTTAATGGGCAGCTATACGCAGAGTGCCAAGCTGTTTGGTGTGCGAAATGTAATTTTTACGGATTCGGAATTTCAGCATTTCAATCATCGGATTGCGCATCCGTTTGCAGATGAAATCCATACGCCAGAGTGCTTTTATAAGGACCTAGGTCCGAAGCAGGTTAAGTATGATGGAATACATGAATTAATATTTTTGAATAGCAGAGTGTTCGATCCGAGTCGGTCAGTTTTGGAGAAGTATGACGGTTTGGTTCAAGGAGAGTATGTTTTTATACGAACTTCAGCATGGAATACGTTGCACGATTTATCTCATTGCGGGATTGGACATCGTATTGATGAAATACTCAATAAACTGGCAAATAGGTATCGCATCGTGATCTCTGCGGAGGAGGGGGAGATCCCAGAGTCAGTGAGGCAATACCAATGCAATATAGCCGCAGAAGATTACCACGATTTTTTAGCCTATTCAAGATTAGTGATTAGTGAGGGCGCGTCTACTGCCAGTGAGGCCGCATGTTTGGGTGTGCCGGTTGTTTACATTAATAGCACTGAGCCGCGAGGTTATCTTCAACTGTTGGAGCGGGAGTATGGTTTAGTTCGAGGGTTCGTTAATTCAGATGAGGGAGTGGATTATATCCTGCAGGCTGAAGATCTTGGTGGAGATTTAAAGGTTGTAGACCGACCTGCGTTTAGAGATCGTCTAAGTTGTAGATTTGGCGCAATGAATGATTATGTTGTTGAATGCTTGTTGGGTGTTTAGGCGCTGTTTCTGTGGGAGATTGTGGATATGAAAGATTCTAAAACACGCCTATGTTTTTTGAGTAAATCGTCGCCCCAGCACTATAAACTATTGGATCGTGCGTTGTTGGCTGAGGAATATTCGGTAAGCAATCATAGTTATAAATATAGCATCTTAAATGTGTTAATTTTTTTGAAAAAACTTCGCTCTACGGATGTAGTTTTTTCATGGTTTGCGAATAGTTGGCTTGCTCTCTTGGTTCCGTTCATTCCGCGAAAGATTAAGATTGTTGTTGTTGCGGGAGGATACGATGTCGCAAATTGCGTGGAGCTGAAGCACGGTGCTCGGTTCAAGTTGATACTGGGTTGGTTAACGCGGATTCTACTTCGTCGGGCGGATGCAGTGTTGCCTGTCTCGGATTTTAATCGAATGGAATTGTTGTCGATGGTTACTCCTCGCTTTGAGCGGAGGGTATACAATGCAATCGATTTACCTGAGTTTTCATTGATTCCTGGCTTGAGGCGTAGGAATCGGATTATTACGGTTGGAATATTCCAGGAGTTTATCTCGAAGTGTAAGGGGCACTATCGTTTATTGGAAATTGCCGAATTTATGCCAAATTATGAATTTGTTATTATGGGGCGAGATGTCGATGGCACCCGCGCTGTTTTGGAAGCGATCGCACCTGTTAATGTGTGCTTTGTTGATTATATTGATCGAAATGATATGATTTGTGAATTGCTAAAGTCAGGAGTGTATTTGCAGTTGTCGTATTATGAGTCCTTTGGGGTGTCGGTTGCTGAGGCGATTGCCTGTGGATGCTACCCAGTAGTGTCTAAAGGGACTGCGTTGCCTGAGGTGTGTGGGACTAATGGTGTGGTCGTGGATGGATCAGTGGCGCTGAGTGATGTCGCAAGTTTGATCTCTTCTGCGCTTGATCAGGAGTTGTATCTTGAGATTGATGCTGGTTCGGTTCGTCGGCGCTTCAGTGTGGATCAGCGAAAGCGCGAAATTGTGAATGTTGTTGATCTTGTGCTGAGTAAGTAATTTTAGTAAAAAATCTTAAATGGCTATGAGTGATTGTTGTATGTTTAACTATAGGGAACGGGACTTCCGGATTATGGGAGTGTCGACGAAGGATTATATCTATCGAAAAATCCGTGAGTATAGTGGTTTTTATGAATTGGATTTGTTGTTATATATTGAATCCTGTTTCCCCCATGGGGTCGAGGTGTGCATTGATGTTGGAGCCAATATTGGGAATCATTCAGTCTATTTTGGGAATTTCATTTGCAAGGATCTGATTGCAATCGAGGTCAATCCTATGGTGACCCCGGTGTTAAGGAAGAACTTGAGTATGAATCTTGATTCTTTTACTTTATATGAAACAGCAGTGGGAATGAAAAAAAGCCGTGGCAGGTTAAAGAACCCTGTGAATGTGATGTCAGCATTGGGGATGGTTTCAGTTGTGGCTGAGTCCGGGGGAGACGTCGAAATTTCAACACTTGATGCTTTGTATTCGACTTGGTGTGAGCAAAAAGAAACTCCCAATAAGCATATCTCTTTCGTTAAGTTGGATATCGAAGGGATGGAACTAGATGCTTTGAAAGGAGCGTCTCAATTGTTAGCAAAAGATCATCCCGATTTATTTATTGAAGCTGCAAATGCCACCGCTTATCGGGCCTTGGTTGATTACCTGAGCCAGTTTCAGTATTCTGCGATTAATTCACACGCAATTACGCCTGTATATCACTTTAAATACAGAGCTTCAGCGTGGGCTTCGTTGACGCACGCGACATTGCACAAATTGGGTTTTTATTACTTCCGTTCACGATCATTCAGCTTTATTAGTCGGATGCGTCGTCGATGAATGTAGACTGGTCGATTTCTGATCTGGTGCGCCTCCAAAGTATGTTGCAGGCGATTAACAGTATCGTTGCGTAGGTGAGTTCAGCGCTTGCGGTGCCCATTGTTCCGCATGCCTGTGTGGCGCAGTAAGAAATTAGCAGTCCGATGGCCGTGATTGGTGCGAGTATTTTGAATAATTCGCTTTCTTTATTTGTCGCTATAAATGCTTGTGTGAGCGTGCCCGCTAGGAACAGCATGATTTTTGCGATTAATAATAATCGAAACTCAGGGATCGCTTCAGTGTAGGCGTCACTATAGATAAATTTATATAAAATCGGCGCGAGTAGATAACCCGCGAATACACATATGAAGGCAGTCAGTGTTACGTAGCGAATGGTCTTGTTGTAATTAGCTGAAAAGTTGATTTCGTTGCTGTTTCTCCAGCGAATCATATGAGGTAGCAACAGTGCGTTTATAGTAAATAATGTGGTGTATATATTTTCCGATAAGAGAGTCGCAGTTCTATAGAACCCGGCTTCAGTCGTTGACGCGAGTGAGGCGACCAGAGGTATTTGTAGCGAGTTGAAGAAGATTGTGCACGTCGCAATTCCTAGTAGTGGTTTGGCCGTTTTTATTAGAGCAAGACTACCTGACGTGCATGCTTTGCTTATGTTGATTGTCGGTGGCTGGTGATGTGCTTTCTTCCAAGAATACAAAAAGGCTACCGATCCTCCGATTGAGTAGCATATTAAGTCGGATCCTAGCGCTTGGTTTGGGCGGAAGAAAATGAAAATACAAGCGACAGTTGTCGCAGTCTGTATTAGCATTGCAGTATAGTGAATATGAAGCCTGTGGGTTGCTTGTAATAGCCAAGCTGGCTTTAGGCTTTGGCTGTAGTAGAAGGGGATTATTAACGCGAGGCAGAGCGAGTATCTTGGTTCGATAAAATAGAGTGCTAATAAGGCGCAAAAGGCGCTGATTGATAAAAGCAGTAATCGTAGATTAAAAATATGCTCAATCAGTTTGTGTTGTTTATGTGCTGATTTTTCACTGATGTAGTTGCGGACCAATAGTGGATCCATTTGCATGTTACTTAGCAGGACAACTAGCGGGAGTATTGATAGGAATATGCCCGATATCCCGTAGTTTTGAGGGCCGAGGTATTGAGCTGCCTTCCCTTGAGCGCAAAGAGCGATGATTTTTGTGACGACGATGCTGATGGCGATGAAGCCACCGTGTTGTAACGCTTTGAATAGTTTTTGCCGCACTGGAGGAGAGTCGCTGATCTGCGCTTAGAGTCTGTCAGTAATACGATTGCTGTTTGTATTAGCACCCGATCGATTGAAATGTATGAGCTCCCCGAGTAAGCCTGTGGAGATCAGTTGCATGCCCAGTAAGAGTAGCAAGATGCCGAGGAAAAAGAGTGGGCGCCCGCCAATGTTGATTTGCCAGAATATTTTCTGAACCGAAAGACCTGCCAATATTAGGAATCCGAGACTTCCGCTGCAGAGCCCGAATCCGCCGAAAAAATGGCCTGGACGTTTAAGGTAGCGAGTGAGGACGATGACGGTCATAAGATCGAGGCCACCTTTGATCAGGCGGGTCCATCCGTATTTGGAAATGCCGTGCGTGCGGCGATGGTGCTCGACTGGGATCTCCGCAGTGGTGAAGCCTTCCGCTGAAAGCAGCACGGGGATGTAGCGATGCAGCTCGCCGTAGAGGTCGAGGCTTTGGATGGCTTCGGCACGGTAGGCTTTGAAGCCGCAGTTGAAGTCGTGGATCTTGACCCCGGATGCGGCGGCGGTCGCCCAGTTGAACACTCTGGAAGGGAGTGTCTTGCCGAGTGGGTCCTGGCGCAGTTGCTTCCATCCAGAGACGCAGTCGTAGCCTTCATTCAGCTTTTTGATGAATTTGGGGATCTCGGTCGGTTCGTCTTGGAGGTCTGCATCCATCGAGACGACGATCTCGCCTTTGACTGCTGCAAAGCCCGCAGCGAGTGCTGCGGCCTTCCCTTGATTGCGGCGGAAGCGCAGGGCGGAGACGTTGTCGGGATGTGCCTGTTTGAGTGCGGTCAGTTGCTCCCAAGAGTCGTCGGTGCTGCCGTCGTCGATGAAAATGACTTCGAAGCTGCCGAGTTGCTGGTCTTCGACGGTTGCTTTGATCTGCTCAAACAGAGGGCGCAGTGTGTCCTCCTCGTTGCAGAGAGGGATGACGAAGGACAGTTGAATGGCGGCGGGTGCGTGCATCAGTGGTCGGCGAGTCGTTTTATGCTCCAAGGGCATGTCTGTTTTTCTATGATTTAGGCTTCGTCCATTTAGGCAAGCAGTGTTTGCAAGCTAACAGACGGATAAAATGTTGCCCTGATGCTCGGTATTCAGATGATTGTATCAAGCATGCAGGTTTCGATTGTCATCCCCATTTATAACGAGCTAAGCACTTTGCACGAAATTATCGGGCGGGTGCGTGCGGTTGAGGGGTTGAACGTCAAAGAGATCATTCTGGTGGATGATTGTTCAACCGATGGCACGCGCGCGCTGTTGCAGTCCGGCTTTGACGAGCCGCTGTTTAAGAAGTTCTATCATGATATGAACCAGGGCAAAGGCGCTGCGCTGCGCACTGGTTTTGCCGAGGCGACGGGCGACATTGTGGCGATTCAAGATGCGGATTTGGAGTATGATCCGGCGGAATTGCCGGGCTTGATTCGACCGATTTTAAAGGGCCAAGCGGATGTGGTGTTCGGCTCCCGCTTTGTCGGTGGCGGGGCGCATCGTGTGGTCTATTATTGGCACATGCTGGGTAACAAGTTTCTGACGACGCTGAGTAATATGCTGACCAATCTGAACCTGACCGATATGGAGTGCTGTTATAAGTTGTTTCGGCGGGAAGTGCTTGCGGATATCACGATTGAAGAAAATCGCTTCGGGGTGGAGCCGGAGCTGACCGCGAAAGTGGCCAAGCTCAACGTGCGCATCTATGAGGTGGGGATCTCTTACTACGGGCGCACTTATTTTGAAGGGAAGAAGATCGGTTGGCGCGACGGGGTGCGTGCGATTTACGCGATTTTCAAATACGGGTTGTTTCGCTGAGTTGGCTTTACGGTCGAATCCGCTCGGCGGACTTGGCTACTGGGAAACTTTGAGAAAGTCCACCAGCCGTTCGGCGGTTTTGGGGCCGATGCCTGCAACTTGGGTAATTTGTTCGGCGCTCGCGGCGCGGAGCTTTTCGATCGAGCCGAAGTGTTGCAGGAGCGCTAGCCGTTTCGCCGGGCCGAGGCCTTTGAAGTCGTCGAGGATGGATTCGCGTAATTTCTGGCTGCGCAGTTCGGCGTTGAAGCTGTTGGCGAAGTGGTGTGCTTCGTCGCGGATATGTTGCAGCATGCGCAGGCAGGGGTCGTGGTGCGAGAGGTTGAGCGGCTCGCGGCCGTCGCTGAAGATGATGGTTTCGTTCTTCTTGGCCAGCCCGATCAGGGCAGGTGGTTCGAGGCCTTGGCCGAGGAAGGCTTTGAGCGCGGAGGTGACTTGGCCCGCGCCACCGTCGATGATGACCAGGTCGGGAAAGGACTTGTGCTCCTCGTGCAAGCGCCGGTAGCGGCGGCCAACCACTTCTTCCATGGCGCGGAAATCGTCGTTGCCGATGAATGATTTGATCTTGTAGCGCCGGTAGTTTTTGCGGTCGGGGCGGCCGTTTCTGAACGCGACCATGGAGGCGACGCAGAAGCTGCCGGAGATGTGCGAGATGTCGAAGCACTCCATGTGCTCCGGCAGGGTCGGTAACGCGAGATCGCGCTTGAGTTGCAGCAGGGTGTCGGCCTTGGGTGTTGTATCCTGCAGCGGGCGCTCGAATTTGCGGGTGCGCACACTGGTCTGCTCCAAGGCGTGGATGCGGTCGCGCAATTGGGCGGCGGCTTCGTATTCGCGCGCGTCGGCGGCGGCTTGCATCTGCGCTTTGAGCTCGGCCAGCCACTCTTTGGTCTGGCCGTCGAGAAAGGCGCAGGCCGCATCGACGCGTTCGAGGTAGTTGGCTTGGCTGAGCTCGTTGGGGTGCTCGTAAATCTCGGCGCGGGCGTCGTCGTACAGGCGCCAGTTGTCATTGCCCAGGTCGGCGGGTTTGGCATCGCTGAGGAGGATGCCGAACTTGCGCCGCAGGGCTTGCAGGGTTTTGCGCAGGTGAGTCGAGTGGGCGAAGGGGCCGTAGTAACGTGATTTGCTATCGGTGCGGTGACGGGTGAGTCGGAAGCGCGGCAGTGGTTCGCGAAGATCGACGCGCACCAGCAGGAAGTTTTTGTCGTCGGTAAAGTCGGTGTTGTAGCGCGGCTTGTATTTTTTGATCAGCTGACCTTCGAGCAGCAGGGCTTCAGCTTCGGAGTTGACGATGATCAGGTCGAAGTCGTGGATCAGGTCGAGCATGGCGCGCACCTTGGGCTGCGAGGTCATGCTCTTGCGTGAGGCTTGGAAATAGGTGGAGACGCGTTTCTTCAGGTCTTTGGCTTTGCCGACGTAAATGGTCTGCCCAAGGCGATCTTTCATCAGGTAGACGCCAGGTTTATGTGGAACTCGGCGGACTTTTTCCTTGAGGTTGATGGGCTCTGCCTTTGGCATTTGTTAGAAATCGTGAATTAATCTGTTGCCTGCGAAGCTGGCAAAATTGCCCCGAAACCGGGCTCCTGTCTATGTCGAATCCTATTTCAGTCGAAGTCATTAATTTTGGAGACGAGTTGCTCGTTGGTATTCGTGAGAATTCGCACCTCAAATATTTAGGTGAGCGGCTTTCGCACTTTGGTGTGTCGATCACCCGCAGTCGGGTCATCCTAGACGAACCGGGCGAAATTAAGCGCGCCTTTGCCGAGGCGTGGGCGCATGCGGATCTGGTGATTACCACCGGAGGACTGGGGCCAACGGCGGATGATCTCACGCGTGAGACGATTGCGCAGGCGTTGGGCCTCGAGCTGGTGTTTGACGCTGCTATCGAAGCGACTATCCAAGACCGTTTCTCTGTGCTGGGGCGGACCATGGGGCCGCATCAGCTCAAGCAGTGCTACCGCTTTGAAGCGGGCGAGGCGCTGCATAATGAACGGGGCACCGCGCCGGGGCTGATGTACAAAAACGCCGGTAAGACGTTGATCATGTTGCCTGGGCCGCCGCATGAACTACAGCCAATGTTTGAGAATCAGGTGCTGGCGCGCTTGCAGGCGGACGGAATCCTCGCAGAGGAGGAAGTCTATGTGCTAGTGCGTTGTTGTGGCGCCGGGGAGTCGTCGGTCGAGCAGATGATGCAACCGTTGATTGAGAAGTGCCCGTCGCTGACCGTGGCGTATTGTGTGCATTTCAGCATGGTGGATGTGCGCTTGAGCTGTCGCGATGGTTCGCTGTCTCAGGAGCAGTTAGATTCGATTGGGCATGAGGCGCGGCAGTTGTTAGGCGATGATTTTGTCTGTTTCGGGCACAGCTCGCTCGCGGCAGTGGTGTGCCGCGAAGTTCTGGCATTGGACCGGAAGCTCGCGGTGGCCGAATCGTGTAGCGGCGGCGCGTTGGGTACCGCCTTGACTGATGTGCCGGGGGCTTCGCAAGTCTTTGTCGGCGGGGTCATCTCTTACAACGATGATGTTAAGATCTCCATGCTTGGCGTGCCGGAGTCGCTGATCGAGCAGCATGGCGCAGTCAGTCCGGAGTGCGCGGTGGCGATGGCCACGGGCGCGGCGGAGCAATTGTCGGCGGATTACGGCTTGAGCGTGACGGGGTATGCCGGTCCCGGTGGCGGTGATGCGGACAATCCGGTCGGTACGATGCACATTGGCTATCACTCGCCGGTCGGCGTTTGGAGCAAGACGGTGCGCTATACGGGCGATCGAGTTGATGTGAAAGCG
>DOCS01000014.1 GCA_003503355.1 Opitutia bacterium | reverse complement strand
CAAAAGCGGCATTTGCTTGGAGGTGCAATGACCGGTGTGTTTCGCGATTGCCGTAGATGCCGATCTAAGCGCGCGCTTTCTTTATACTGTGTAATGCCACTGTGCTCCATCCGGCGATGAAGCACAGTCCGCCGAGCGGTGTGATCGGGCCGAGCCAGCGGGGGCCGCCGAGGGCGAGTGCGTATAGCGAGCCGGAGAACAGTAGTGTGCCAATAATGAAGCAGTAGCCGGTTAGCGGGCGCACGGGCGTTTTTTCGTGAATGAGTGAAATCAGGATCAGCGCCAGCGCGTGCCACATCTGATAGTGGACTGCGGTTTCCCAAGTCGCGCTGGAGCCGCGCTCAAGTAAGATGTCTTTGAGGGCATGGGCGCCAAAAGCGCCAAGTATTACTGCGCTGAGGGCAAAAAGGGTGCCGGGGAGTCTGAAAGAGGCTGCTTTGTTCATAGCTGTGGTGGTTGTCTGTTTCGCACAAAATGCGGCAGTGCTGCTTGTGTTCAACGGCATAGCTGCTTACGTGCGGCGGGTAAACGGTTATTTTTTTATGCTTGCATTCAATTACCTTCGGCACATCAAGTTTAGCTGATCTATGCGTAACACTCTTTCCAAAGCCTGCGCAGCTGCGCTAGTAGTCACGACCTCACTCTTGCCGTTTTATGTGCAAGCGGAAGATGCCACTGTTGACCGGATTGCCCGTTTGGAAGCGCGCCTGCTAGAGCTCGAGTCGCGCCTAGCGGACACTGAGCAAGAGACGAAAGAAGTCAAAGTGCTGGCCGCTAGCAGTCATGCGGGTGTGTCGAATGGATCTATTCTCGGCAACACCGCCACCTTGGACATTCTCGCTGGTAGCGCCTGGCGTAACCTGCGCTGGACGCAGGCGGAGCAGTGGACCGAAGTGCGCCGCGGTATTTCCGAAGAGAAAGTGATCGAGTTGCTCGGCAGTGCGCCGCGTTCGGTCAAGTCGGCCAAGCCGCGTGTCGATAAAGTATCTTATTATGAAACCAGCATCCGCGATCGGTCAAATTCGTTGCGCGGCAAAGTTAGTTTCAGGAATGGCATGGTGATTGCCGTCCAAAAGCCCAATTTTAAATCGCACAAGCAGGCTCAATAGGTCGCGTGTGTGATTTGGAAAAACAAAACAAACAAAACTACATACTATGAAAAACAAAATTGCATTCGCATCTGCATTCCTCGCAGCCGCCAGCTTTTCGACTGCGGAAATCGTGATCAACGACTTCCTTTCTTTCGAAGGGTTTGTTGATTCTTCTTACTCGCACACTGACTTGAATAAGTTCGTTGATTTAAGTGAAAATAAAAACAGCTTTGGCGTTGATCAGGTTGAAATTAGCTGGTTGTTCGATTTCGATACTGTCACTGCTCAAATCGATCTTCAATACGAAGGCGACAGCAATGATGACGGCGAACTGGTTGAGCAAGCGTTCGTGACTTACCATCTTGATAACGGCGGTGCAATCACCGCTGGTCGTTATGCATCGATGATTGGTTTCGAAGCCTTCGAGCCAACGGGTCTCTATCAGTATTCCACTGCTTATGACGTGCAAGGTCTTGACCTGAGCGTTCTTCCTGGCTACGCGCAAGGTGTAAAGTACACGCATGAATCTGACGCAACATTCTTCGGTATCTCGATTCAGGACGAAGCGTATGACCTTGGTGCTAATCGTCTCGGCGGCAATGAGGGTGATTCTTCTCATGCGGTTGAAGTTGCCGGTGCGTTTGACATGGGTAATGGTCTAGCATTCTTCCTCGGTGGCGTTTACGAAGACGGTGAGGATGCAAATTCGACTGCAATCAACGCTTACACCACATTCGAGACAGGTGCTTGGATCTTCGCTGCTGAAGTGAACTACGGTGACCTTGAGAATGGTGGCCCTTTTGCAAGTGCTTTAGCAGATCTTGCTGATGATCTTGGACTAGATGACGCAAGTGCAGACAATGAAGAAGTTCTTCAGTTCCTTCTCATGGCGAACTTTGCCTACAGTGATCAGGCTTCTGTTACAGGTCGCTTCACTTACAGTGATAATCAAGTTGATGGAGAGGCTGACGGTTTTACTGGTGAGCTAGAGATGAAGATCGCGAAGTACACAGCGGCACACAACTATGCGTTCACAGATAACCTTCTTTTGGTTACAGAGCTGAGCTACGTTGATGGCGAAATCAAAGTTGAAGGTGAAGGCAGTGATCGCTTTGACGGCCTTCAAGCTGCAGTTGAGCTTCTCTTCACTTTCTAATTGGGCCTAGCCTGATTAGAGCGTAAAGAAATCTATTTTCAAAAGCCCTCCGGTTCGCCGGAGGGCTTTTTTGCGTTTGGAGGTCTGAACGGGCGCGCTGTGAGCGTGGTGATTGCGTTCCGCTGAGGTGCGGCCCAGTAGCGCGTTGTGTGAATGTAGCCAGTTTTAGCGTTGCGATCTTGTTTCGCTTGTAGCGCGGCGGCGATAGCCGTTGTGATTGCTTGGGCTTGGTTCGCGTTGGGTGTTGTTGGATGCAACCGCTGTCGCGTTCGCGAAAAATACGAAAAATCAGCGCTCCCGTTTGCATCTGTGGGGGATTGCTATATTTTTAATCGTTAGCGATTGCGGTCCCTTTGGCCTGTTGGTCGCTGCCTGCGTATAAGCTTATGTCCTATGATGAAGAATAAAATTGCCCTCGCTTCTGTGTATCTTGCCGCCGCCGGTATCTCGACTGCGGAAATTGTCATCAACGAATTCCTATCCTTCGAGGGCTTTGTCGATATGTCTTATGCCCACACGGATGGGGGCGTGTATTCCAATGATAGCGATGAGGCGGGCCAGCATGGTGATGACTCGGATAATCGCTATGCGATTGATCAGGTAGAAATTTCGTGGCTGTTTGGCTTTGATCGGGTGACGGCTCAGCTTGACCTAGAATATGAGGAGGACGACGCTGGCACCTCCGTCGATCAGGCCTTCGTGACCTATCATTTAGATCACGGCGGCGCGCTGACGGCTGGGCGCTATGATTCGATGCTCGGATTTGAAGCGTTTGAGCCGACGGGCCTTTATCAGGTCTCGCGTGCATATGGCTTCCCGAAGGCGCTCGCTCAGGATGGTGATTTCGATGATATGGTGGTCGATGGGGGCGGTTCGGTGGTGTTTCCGCTGCCCGGAACGAATCAGGGCGTGAAATACACGTATACAACTGACCAGACAACTTTCGGTGTTTCGGTTCAGGATGGCGTGTATCATTATGCCGATCGCCTCGGTGGCAGTGATGCAGGCGATGATGGCGGCGGCTATGGACTGGAAGTGGCCTGTGGGTATAATCTCGGTAACGGCTGGGCGCTGTTTTTGGGCGCTGCGTACGAGGACGGTGACTCGACCGCATTTGCGGAGTCAGCGGAGTCTTATTTGGTCAATGGCTATGTCACTTTCGAGGCGGGGGCGTGGCTGTTGGCCGCGGAGCTGAATTATGGCGAGAGCGAGTTGGGGCGCGTGGCGATTTCTCCTGAAACCACGCAGGTCGCCGTCAGTGATCTACAGACCAGCACCATTAGTGGTCTGCTGTTGGCTAACTACGCATACACGCAGCAAGCATCCGTCACGGGGCGTTTTAGTTTTGTGGATGCTGACGTGGATGACTATAGGGATCTCGATGCTTACCGTGCTGTTCAGTATACGCTGGCGCATAACTATGCATTCACCGACAACCTGCGTTTGGTCGCTGAGGTCAGTTATATCGATGGGGAAGGTGATGACGACCGCGATGATTTGGAATTTGATGAGCTGCTCGGCGCGGTCGAATTGATTTTCGCATTCTAATGCGGCATAGCCTGGTTGGAGCTCCTGCAGTCGCAGTCGAGATCGCGGTCCGCTTGTAGCATGGCGGCGGCAGCCGTTGTGGCCTGCTGGCGCGTCTTTCCGCTTGCTTCTCTCGGCGGTTCGCCTAACTCCTAGAGGCATTATGAAAATCGTTCTCGCATACTCAGGAGGTCTCGACACTTCCGTTCTGGTTAGCTGGCTCAAGGAGCACTACAACGCTGAAGTCATTACCTATGCGGCCGACGTCGGCCAGGAGGAAGA
>DOCS01000255.1:10448-17089 GCA_003503355.1 Opitutia bacterium | reverse complement strand
ATGCCGGTGAGGCTGTCGTCGTCGCCCTTTTCAAAGATGCAGGCGCTCATTGCGCCGGTGCTGAGGATCGCGGCATGGATAATGCGTTGGAACATCGTCGCACGGTCGCTCTCTTCGGCGACGGCTTCGACCATGTTATGCATGAACTCGACCACGATTTGCTTCTCCTGTTGAAGTAGCTGCTTTTCTTGTTGGATTATCTTGATGTGCTTGCGCTTGCCGCTGTAAAGCAACCACATGCCGATGAGTCCGGAGAAAGTTCCAAGGAGAAAAGACATGAGGGTTTAGTTTCTTGGAATGTTTAGCATCTAGGTCAATTGTCGCTGTCTGTTTCGACCTGATTTTTCAGAAAGGCGATAACATCCTGAAACTTGGACGCGTTTTCTGTATCCGCCTGAACAAGGTCTTGGTGTGCGCGAAGCACGTTCTTGGCGTCGGATATCTTGACGTTTTTGAGCGCCGAGAATTCAGCGGCTGAGCCGGTATCGCAGTTTTCGGGTATTTCTTCGGCGATGGTGAGCAGGTTTTGCAGCCCTAGATTGCACACTAGCTCGTGGTTGCGCTGGCCCAGATTGCTGAGAATTAGGACCCCAGCTGGTGTTTGCTTGCGCAGTTCTAGTGCTGTGCCCGCTAGAATGCCGAGGAAGGTGCTGTCCATGCCCTTGCAATTCTCGAAGTCTAGCACGATGCGCCTTTTATTGTCACTTACCATTTGTCCTATGAACTCCCGGAAGGAGTTGCAATTTAGGTAGTTCGCCTTGCCGTTAATCTTGACCACGATGGGGTCAGAGTAGGCGCTTACGAGAAAGGTAGGCTGTAGGGGATTACTCATGCACTGCCGCAAATGATTAGGGTTCTGAAAGGGGTGAAGCGATAGGCTGTAAACAGAATGCAACCATGGTGTTAATAATCAACTTCAATTCTCCTAAAACTGGCAGTCTGCAGTAAGAAAAACGCGATCGCTGCCAGAGGGTGTGTTGATTGTGAACCAACGAACTGATTGTGTGTGCTCGCTTGGGTCGCCCTACAATGCAGTAAATGAGTCGCAAGGCTCGCTTTTACAGCATTGTAGGACAATCGAATTAACTCGCAGCATCGTGACGGATGTCGGCGATTGCGGTTGGTGTCGTTGCGCTTTACCCGAAGTTGTTAGCTCTTGAGGGCGTTTTGGATGGCGTCGAAGTTTGGCAAATCGTGTGGGTCTTCCGCGGATTCGCTGTAGATGATAATGCCATCTTCATCGATGACGAATGCGGAGCGCTTGGAAACGCCCTTAAAGCCCAGCAGGTCTGCGTACAGCACGTCGTAGGCTGCGGAAACGTCTTTGTTGAAGTCGCTTAGGAGCGGGAACTGAAGGTTGTCCGCCTTTGCCATTTGTTCTAGAGCGAACGGGCTGTCGACAGAAATGCCGTAGACCGCGGCGTTCAAATTGGTATATGCAGCCAAGCTGGAGCTGACATCGCACATCTCTTGTACACAGACGCTGGTGAAAGCGAGCGGGAAGAACAGCAGGACGGTCTTCTTTGTGCCGAGGTTGTCGCTTAGCGAGACGTCCTGAAGACCGTCGTCGTTTTTGGTTTTAAGCGTAAATGCGGGAGCTTTGGTTCCGGTTGAAAGTGCCATAGTATTTCGTCTTAACGGTGGTTGTTTGTGGGTGAATGCGCTTAATAAACTGCGGTGCGAGGTTAATGTAAAGTGTCAGATGTGAATGGTCTTAACATAAAGGGTAATTAACCGTAATTTGATGATTAAATTGGCAGGGCTCGAGCAAGCGGTCGCGCCTGACGTGTCGCGCCCAGCAAGCTGACGCACTGCGATGTGGATCGAATCAGCTCCTTCAATTGGTGCCATTCAAGTCAGGTGGCAGCATGCGCGCGACTGTGCGCTGTATTAGCCTAGGACCTTAAAGAAAATGCGTTTGCCCGCCTGGAAGATGAGTTCGCTGTTTGGTCGGGTGATTGTTTTGTTTGGGTCGCTTTGTTTTTGCGCGTCGATTTTGACGCCGCCCTGTTGGACGAGGCGGCGCACCGCGCCTTTGCTTTCGAACAGTTCGGATTGTGCCATTACCTCAAGCAGGGGGCCGCTGTCGTCATCGCCCATCAGGTCGCTCCAGGTGAAAGTGGGCATATCGTCGGGTAATTTATTCTTGGAGAATACTTGTTCAAACTGCTCCAGTTCGCGCTTGCCTGCTTGCATCGAGTGGAATTGCCCCACGAGGGCAGCGGCGAGGTGCTTTTTGGCCGCCATCGGGTGACCTTCCTTGAGTTTGGCGATGTGTGCTTGGTCGAATTCGAGCAGTAGACGGTAGTAGTCCCACATCGTTTCATCGGAGACCGACATGATTTTGCCGAACATTTGCTTGGGGCTGTCGGTAAACGCGATAAAGTTGTCCGCGCTCTTGGACATCTTCTTGCTGCCGTCAAGGCCCACGAGTAGGGGCATGGTGATGACCGCTTGCTCGAGCTTGCCGGCGTCCTTTTGCAACGCGCGGCCGACTAACATGTTGAAGAGTTGGTCCGTGCCGCCGATTTCGACGTCGGCATTGAGCACTAGCGAGTCGTAGCCTTGAATGAGCGGGTACATGAACTCAATCATGGAGATCGGCGCGTTGCTGGCGTAACGCTTGGCAAAGTCGTCGCGCTCCAGCATGCGCGCCACGGTCATCTTGCGGGCGAGCTTCAGGCAGTCTTCGAAGCCCATTTTATCGAACCACTCACTGTTATAGTAGACAGTGGTTTTGTCCTTGTTGAGGACCTTGAAGGCTTGATCGAGGTAGGACTGCGCATTGTCGATAATCTCGTCCTTTGTCAGGACGGGACGTGTATTGGAGCGCCCGGAGGGATCGCCGATCAGGGTGGTGAAGTCGCCGATGATCAGCACCGCTTCATGCCCGAGGTCCTGGAACTGGCGCAACTTGTTAAAGACCACCAGGTGCCCAAAGGTCAGGTCGGGGCGCGTCGGGTCAACGCCGAGTTTGACGCGAAGTCGACGGTTGCCGTGGAGGCGTTCCTCCAGTTCGGCTTCCCCAATGACAGTTTCGGTATTTGTGCGGATGGTTTCAATCAGGCTCATAGCTGTAAATTCAGGAGGATGAAACTGATCCTGTCAGCGATCCCGTAAAGGAAAAAGCGCTAACGAATGGTGATGTAGGGCTCAACCGGGCGGTTGCAGTTGGCGGAAACCACAAAGGAGTCGCGATCAGCACTGGTTTCGAATAGATAGAGCGCGTAGCCACCCCAACCGCCGCCGCAGTATTTGCGGCCGATGCAGCCTTCTGCGTCGGGGAGTTCGGACATGCCTTCCTTAAGCTGAGCAGCGTAGCTGAGGCGGACGGCTTCGCCGAGCTTTGGAATGTTAGCCGCGAGGACAGCATCTTTGGCGGTGGCTCCGGCTTGCTCGATCAGATCGTAGTCGCGTGCATTGTCGGCATTGCCGGGTGTGTCGTGCGGAATATCGGTGTAGTGCAGTGCCATGTGGCCGCGTAGGAAGTCGCCGTTGCGCTTAAACTGAAGCACCGGCTTCGGTCCGCTGCGCCACACGCAGAGCCCGGTTTCGCGAATAATGGCCGGGTCTTGCCAGCCCACGCCCATGTTCAGCTCGCTTTCCACGCCGTCGTTGCCGTTGAGCAGTGCCCAGGCACCGCTGCCGCCCAGGCCCGATTTTTGCTCGTAGCCCCAGTTGTTCAGCGAAACCATTGGGGAAATCGCGCAGTTGACGATGAATGTGCCCTCGCGTGCATGACGTGGCACGTCGAGCCAGCCACCGCCGAAATCAACGCGCAACGGGGCTACGGCAGGCGTGCGGATGTTGCGCACGATCGAGCTGGAGGATACCGGTGTGAATTGCGGTGGTGTTTTGGGCAGCGCTACGTATTCCGCGTCCACTTCGGCGCACAGGGCGCGTTTGATGTCGGTATATTGGTCATCTTCGGTGACTGCCAGCACGT
The DNA here is from genome assembly GCA_003503355.1 of Opitutia bacterium. Taxonomy (GTDB): domain Bacteria; phylum Verrucomicrobiota; class Verrucomicrobiia; order Opitutales; family Coraliomargaritaceae; genus Lentimonas. Next base: position 13,143 of record DOCS01000255.1, on the reverse strand, counting down.
GCGGGCGGATTTTTAAAAAGTGTTCCTTGAAGTCCAGTCCGAGCTCTTCGCAATCGCCGATCACGACTTGGTCGATGACTTCGAGGGCAGTCATCAGTGCTAGTTTGTGGTCCTGCGGGATCGAGGTGCGGCGTTTTTTGTGCTCCCATAGCACGGCGTCCGAGGCGAAGCAAACGGTGAGGTGATCGCCGAGCGCTTTGGCTTCGCGAAAGAATTGAATGTGCCCTGCGTGGAGGATGTCGTAGCAGCCAGAAATGAATACTTTTTTCATGTGAGACTTTTGGGGTTCTGCGGTAGGTCTGTGAAAATGTAGATTTAAGCAAGTGCGAGTTGCTTTGGGAGTTTACCTTATTGAATGCTGTAGTATCAGAGTGCGATGTTTAAGTCGATAAATCCGGCAACCGGGCATGTCATGGAGACATATCCTCCGCTTTCTGCTAACGCTGCAAGGCAGTGCGTTCGCAATGCTGGCTCGGCTGCGAAGCTGTGGGCGCAGGTAGACGTGAGGACGCGCGCAGCTACGCTCGAACGCCTGGCGCTGTTGTTGGAGTCGGGGCAAGAGGACTACGCTCAGTTGATTACCCGCGAAGTGGGCAAGCCGCTGGTCGAAGCACGTGCAGAGTTGGGGAAATGTGCTTTATTGTGTCGCTACTATGCGGCACATGCGCCGGGCTTTTTGGCGGATGAGCAGATTAACGCTGCGGCAAAAGAAAGCTACCTTAGTTATCAGCCGCTCGGCGTGGTGTTGGGCATTATGCCCTGGAATTTTCCTTTTTGGCAGGTGTTTCGTTTTGCGGTGCCGGTGCTGACTGCGGGCAATGGCTGTTTGCTTAAACATGCGCCCAATGTGACAGGTTGTGCGCTGGCCATCGAGGCGCTGTTTCTTGATGCCGGTTATCCGCAGCATGTCTTGAGCGCGTTGCCGATCGAGATCGATCAAATTGGGGCGGTTATTGAGGATGACGTGGTGCAGGGTGTTGCGTTGACCGGTAGTGAGCGCGCGGGGTCTGCAGTGGCTGCGGCGGCCGGGCGGGCGATTAAGAAGAGCGTGCTGGAGCTCGGTGGCAGTGACCCCTACTTGATATTGAAAGATGCCGATCTCGATCTGGCGGCAGCCAAATGCGCGCAGAGCCGGCTGAATAACTGTGGGCAGACCTGCGTTTCCGCAAAGCGCTTTGTAGTGCAGCAGGAGGTGCTGCAGCCGTTTACCGACAAGCTGATTGTTGAAATGGCGAAACGTCGTATGGGTGACCCCACGGACGAAGCGCACACGCTCGGGCCCATGGCGCGTGAGGATCTACGCGCCAATTTGCACCGTCAAGTGGTTGAGAGTGTGGCCGCCGGCGCGACGCTGCGGCTGGGCGGTGAAATTCCGCTGCGGGCGGGGTGGTTCTATCCGCCGACCGTGCTCACGGATGTGCGGCCGGGGATGCCCGCTTTTGAGGAAGAGGTCTTCGGCCCTGTCGCAGCCGTGGTCGCCGTGGCGAGCGAGGATGAAGCTGTACGCCTCGCCAATCAGTCTGCCTATGGCCTGGGCGCTGCGGTGTTTACTCGCGATGTTGAGCGGGGTAAGCGCCTGGCCGCTCAGCTCGAATGCGGTACCTGTTTCGTCAACGATTTGGTGAAGTCTGACCCGCGCCTGCCGTTTGGTGGCATCAAACGCAGTGGTTATGGACGCGAGCTGGCAAAGTCAGGCATTCGCGAGTTTGTAAATGTGAAGTCGATTTGCGTGGGGTAGTGCGTGCAATTGGGGAGTGCAGGGAGATTGGCTGTGCTTGGCTTGCGGATTACTGCGGTTCCCAAGGTTTGTCGACAGACCGAGCAAAGGCTGCTTCCTGCTGGTCGCACACAAAAAAACGTGCCGAATGTGTCGACACGTTTTTGAAAGGATCGGCGGTGGATACGCCGTCGGAAGGCTAGGCGAAGAACTTTACGAGCGCCTCTTCGGTGCCCAGGTATTGGCCGTCCTTGAAGATTTGCGGTGCGCTCTCGTCACCGGCGATCGCTTTGAGACCTGCGAGGGTGATGTCCTTGCCGACGACGATTTCTTCGAACGGGTAGGCTTTCTCGATCAGAAGCGCCTTGGCCTTTTCGCAGTGGGGGCAGCCGACTTTGGTAAAGATAGCCATAGGCTCTTGGATCTTCACCTCGGGCGCCAGGTAGCTGAGCATAGTGTCGGCGTCGGAGACTTCAAAGGGGTCGCCGGGCTGATTGGGCTCAACGAACATTTTTTCAATGGTGCCGTCGGCCACATACATCGAGTAGCGCCACGAGCGTTTGCCAAAGCCGAGGTCGTTTTTGTCGACCAGCATGCCCATTTGCTCGGAGAACTCGCCGTTGCCATCTGGAATGACGGTGATGTTCTCTGCCTCTTGATCCTTTTTCCAGGCATTCATGACGAAGCCGTCATTGACCGAGACGCAGACGATTTCATCGACGCCGTGTTGTTTGAAGAGCCCGGCTAGCTGGTTGTAGCGTGGAAGGTGTGTGGCTGAGCAGGTCGGTGTGAATGCGCCCGGCAGTGAAAATACGACGACGTTCTTGCCGGAGAATAAGGACGTGCTGTTGATGTCGATCCATTCATCGCCTTCGCGCGTGCGGAAAGTGACGTTGGGGATGGAGGTGCCTTCTTTGCTTTGTGTCATAGTAAATAGTATTCAGGTCTATTGTTTAGAATGAAATTCGGTAAACTGTT
>DOCS01000255.1:0-10328 GCA_003503355.1 Opitutia bacterium | reverse complement strand
AAAATGACTTGGCCGTCGCTGTTGTAGCGGATGTGCGACATACCAATGGATTCTTCCCAAGTGCCTGGCGCGGTGCTTTTGAAGTCGAGACGCATAGTCCAGTCGATGTAGAACTCGCCGCCGCTGCGAATGAAGCGGTTAAATATGAATTCTGCCGCGGCGAGCGGTTCCAAGCCGCTGAGCATGTATTCTCGGATGTCATCGGCGCTTGAGAGCTGCTTAAACGCGTCGCGAAAGTAGACATCGGCTGCATACACTTGAGTCGTCTTTTGCTCCAAATTCTCATGCGTGTATTGCGTGAATAAATCTTCGATGCCGGCGAGCATCGCGCGTTCTTCGGCCGTACCGGCTGCCGGTAGTTGGTAGTCTGCAGGATCGGTGCGCGCGAGGGCGGCCTTGTAGGCTGAGTCGGGGACGGTTTGCGTGTGCATGTCAGGTGATGAATTGAGGCAAGCAGTCAGCGTGAGCACCACAGCAAGACAGCTAAGAAGAAGGAGGATACGTTGAGCCATAGTTTAAATTAAACGAATAAGGCGGCGTGCCATTACAAATAATTCGTCAGGCTGTAAGTTTTTGATTGCCTGTGCGTTGATTGCTTCAACCCGTAAATTATGCAACACACTGCCACAAATTCCAGTCCGTCTGAATCACGATTAAAAATTGCCGTCGTCGGCTGTGGCGTCGCTGGTCTGACCGCGGCGTGGTTGCTGAGTCGCCGGCATGAGGTGCACCTCTTTGAGAAAAATGACTATGCAGGCGGCCACACGCGCACGCTGACCGTGCCGGATGGTCCGGATGCGGGCACTGCTGTGGACACCGGTTTTATTGTGATGAATCATCGCAATTATCCGCACTTTACTGAAGTGCTGCGGCAACTTGGAGTCGAATTGGCCGAGAGCTCAATGACGTTTAGCTACTACGACCGTGCCAGTGACTACGGTTATTCCGGCAATACGTTCGGCTCGTTGTTTCCAAAGCCGAGTTATTTCTTTAGGCGCCAGCACTTGAGTCTAATGAAGGATCTCTGGCGTTTCGCTCGCATCGGTTATCGTGATCTGAATTCCGGCTACCTGAACGGTAAGACCTTGGGCGAGTATTGCGCGGAGCGCGGATTTGGTGGTGCGTTCTTGGACAACTATCTGTATCCGATGGGTGCCGCGATTTGGTCGTCGCCGGTCGCGCAGATGGCGGCGTTTCCGGCCCAGCCCTATTTACATTTTTTGGAGAATCACGGCTTGCTGCGGCTGACCAACCGGCCGCAGTGGAAATATGTGGCGGGCGGTAGCCGCACCTATGTGCGGGCGATGCTACAGAGCTTTCAACGCCAGCCGTTACTTTCGACTGCGCCACAGTGTATTCGCCGCACGGACTCGGGGGTGGTGCTGCAAATGCCCGACGGCGAAGCGCGCCACTTCGACCACGTGGTAATCGGGGCGCACGCCGATGAGGCGCTGAAGTTGTTGGCCGATCCCAGCGCCAGTGAGCAATCGCGACTTGGCCCGTGGCGCTATCAGCCGAACTCGGTGGTGCTGCACACCAGCCGGACGCATCTGCCACCCGATCCAAAGTTGTGGTCGTCGTGGAATTTTATCCGCGAAGCATCTCACCAAGCTTCGCAACCGGTCGCGGTCAGCTACTACATGAATCGCTTGCAAAATTTAAATACCCAGCGGGATTACGTGGTAACCTTGAACGCGGCCGAGGCGATTCCAGAGTCACAGATCATTAACAGCACAACGCTGACGCATCCGCTCTATTCGTTTGAAAGTATGGCAACACAGCCTAAGTTAGAAGCGATGAATGGCGAAATGAATACATGGTTCTGTGGCAGTTATTTCGGCTATGGTTTCCATGAAGATGCGGTGCGCTCTGCGGTGCAGGTGGCGCAGGGCTTTGGCATCGAATTATGAGTTGGCACTCGCAGGTATACCGGGGCGAGGTGATTCATCAACGCATGGGGCCAGTGCCGCATGTGTTTTCTTATCCGTTTACCTTCTTTGCTTTCGATTTAGCTGAGCTGGATCGGTTGGAACAGCGGGTGAGCTGCTTCAGTCACAATCGGCCCGGTTGGCTGCGTCTCAACGATCACGACTATCTGCGTGGTGAGCGCCGGCCAATTGCACAGCAGTTGCTTGCCTACTTGGGCCCCGAGCTCGAGGGGCAGCACACGCGCTTAGTGACCTCGCCGCGCTTGCTGAACTACGCGTTTAACCCTGTCAACTTTCACTTGCGCATGCAAGGTGACGTGCTGTTGGCGGTGGTCGCCGAGGTGAACAACACTTTTGGGGATCGGCACGTCTATCCCTTGACGGAGCTGCAGGTCGGCGAACGTCCGCATTGCTGGACCGCTCGATGTCCTAAGGATTTTCACGTGTCACCTTTTAACGATATGACGGGCGAGTATCATTTTACCTTCCAAGTCGAGCAGCAGGCGCTGTGTTTGGGGGTGGACTTGTACCGTGATGGTGAATGTGTGTTGAAAACGTGGATGCGTGGCACGGGCGCTGCGGTGACGGCAGCGAATATCACACGCTACGCCTTGCTGCATCCCTTCGATACCGCGCTCAACAGCATGCCGCGGATTCTGTGGCAGGCCGCGTTGCTGTATTTTAAAAAGAAACTACCGCTCTACCTCCGCCCTTTGCCGGATTCCCCGCAGACAGTGATTGACCGTGATCAACCATCAGAGCCGCATTCAGTGGTTTAATCCTTCAGACGTGGATTGACCTGCGCGGCGAATCACTTCTATGGTGACTGCTGCATGGCAGAACTGAGTCACCCTAAAGTAGAAATCGCGCAACCTGATACTTGGGTGGATCGCTACGGTAATTATCTGTTCGCATACGCCATGTCACGGTTACGCAACCGCGAGGCCGCATCGGACTGTGTGCAAGACACCTTCTTGGCAGGGATTAAGTCGCTGGACCGCTTTGATGGTAGCCGCGATATTAAATTTTGGCTGCGCGGCATCATGCACAACAAGATTGTCGATCAGATCCGCAAGTCGATCAAAGAGAACAAGGTGAACATCGACAATGAGGATGAGGCGTTGTTGGAAAGCTTCTGGTTTAGATACAGCGGGATCGCGACCACCAACCCGGAGCCGTGGCAGTTCAATCCGCGCAAGGCCTACGACAATACTGAGTTCTGGGACGTGTTTAAGACCTGTATTGACCAAGTTAAGGAGCCGGCGCGTCAGGCTTTCGTGCTCCGTATGCTGGAAGATTTGAAAACAGAAGAAGTGTGTAAGGTCATGGACATTACGCCGAACTATCTGTGGGTCCTGTTACACCGAGCGAGGCAGCAACTTAAAGTTGCACTCGAACAAAAATGGACTGGTAAAGATGTTAAATAGTTCAAATTCCAATGCTTACCTGTAAACAAGTTTCAAATACCTTATCCGAAGAGGATTATGAAAAGCTGAGTCCTTTACGAAAGTGCTTGCTGAAGCTGCATGTGAAGCTGTGTATTTTCTGCGGTACATTTAACCGTCAAGTGATGGATAACCAAGACATGTGCCGCCACTTTATGGCGCATGAGGAGTCCTCCCCGAATCAGGCGGCACTAGATGAGGATAAGAAGGATGAGCTCAAAGCCCTGCTGGCCGCGCATTCTACAGGCGTTAAAGAAGACTGAGGCGTTTGCCGCGAAGCCTCCCCTGCGAGCGCTTACTTCGCGCCGCGTTGTAGCACCACATGCTGCACGTCGATCAGTCCCGCTGCGAAGCCCGCTTCGCAATAGCTCAAATAGTAGTTCCACTTGCGGCAAAATTCGGCGTCAAAGCCCAAGCGGTTCACTTCGGCTTGATTGGCATTAAAATCGACTGCCCAGCGGTGTAGGGTTTCGGCGTAATCTTTACCAAACGGCTCCATTGCGAGCACAGCCATGTCGCCGGCTTGGCTGACATTGTGTTTAATTGCGTTAGGAGAGGGTAAATGACCGCCCGGGAAGATGTATTTCTGTATCCAGTCGCAACTGCGGCAATAGCGCTCATAGCGCTCATCCGGAATCGTGATGCCTTGTATTACCGCCCTAGCGCCTGGTTTGAGTGATTGTTGGATGATCTGAAAATAGCTTTCGAGATATTCATGCCCGACGGCTTCAATCATCTCGCACGAGAACACCGCATCGAATTGCCCCTCCAGGGTACGATAGTCCTGCAGCGCAATCTCCACTTTGTCGGCAATGCCCGCTTGCTCAAAGCGGGCTTTTGCGTAGTGAAATTGTTCGTCGGACAACGTGATGGTTTTTACGCGGCAGCCTCGTTCTGCCGCGCGTTGTGCCAAGGCGCCCCAGCCGGAGCCGATTTCCAGCACGTGGTCGCCCGCTTTTAGTTCGGCCAAGTCCAAAATACGGTCGATTTTATTCCATTGCGCTTGTTCCAGTGTTTCGGCTTGCGAGTGGAACAGTGCGCTGGAGTACGTCATCGTCGGGTCGAGAAACGTCTCGTAAAAGGCATTACTTAAATCGTAGTGCTCTTGGATGTTCTCGCGGCTTTGCTCCAGTGTGTTGCGCCGCGCACGATGGTAGAGCTGATTCATCTTCTGCGCCACAATGGAGAAGCCGTACTGCACGCGGCCTAGCTCGCGGTGGTTGTTGGCCAATAAGGTTAACAGCTTGCTCAGATCCGAAGTGTTCCACAGCCCCGCCACATAGGCTTCGCCCAGTCCCACACTCCCGCCGGCAAACACTTTTCTGAAGAAGGCGGCATCCTTAATTAGTAGCTCGGTCGGTGCGTCGTCTGCCTCGCCGAGCTGGACGCACGCGCCACTTGGAAAGTAGATCCGCAGGCAACCACCTTGAAGCTGTCCCAATGCGCGTAGAAATAGTCGTTCAAAAAGATTCGGACGCGGGCTATCGGGCAGTGGAAAAGGTTGGGGACTACTGGAGGCTAGTGATGTGGTTTCCATGGGAAAAAGGTATTCGTGGTTTGTTGGTAGCGTGTGTACTGCGCACCGCGTGATCGCAGGGAAGAACGTTCTGCATAGGGTACACCGGTGATGAAGCGCAGAAAGATGTACATGCTCAGCGGGCCCAGTAGAGCAACGGGCCACATGTTGGAGCTCAAGGCAAAGCTTACATAGGCCCACCAGTGCAGCCACTCGAAGAAATAGTTGGGGTGACGCGAGTAGCGCCACAAGCCATTTTGGCAGACTTGCCCGCGGTTGGCTTCATCTGCGCGAAAGATAGATAGTTGCCGATCTGCGATTGATTCGCCTGCCAAGCTGCACAGCGCGATTGCCAGTCCCAGCCAGTCGGTCCATGCCCAGTTGCCCGGCGCTTGCATGGCAATGCCAACGGGGATGACGAACAAAGCGACTAGAAGTATTTGCGCTAGGAAGAGCGGATAGTAATTGCGCAGCGCACGTTCACCCCAGTGCGCGGTTAAATAAGCATAGCGCGGGTCTTCTTTGCGCGGCAATACACGATGTTGGAGCAAGTACAGTGTCAAGCGGCCAGACCAAAGCAGAAGCACGCCGAGCACCACACCACTACGCATCGACGTTTCAGGCAAGTGGCACAGGTAGGCGATGGCGGCCACGCCGAGTCCCGCGGACCACACCACATCTATCAGCGCCATGACTTTGATACTGCGCGCGATCCAATACGCGAGTGTCGCTGCCGCACAGCCGAACCCAAGCAAGCTGAGCCAATAGGTGTTCAAGCGTGGCCTTCGTCTTGTTTGCGGCTCTCAGCCTCGGCGTAGATCTTCTCCGGGTACACTTGAAGATCCCATACCAGGCCGAGTTTTTCTAGGCCGCGCAGCAATAAAAAGGAGAGATCCAGCTCCCACCAATACATCCCCTGGCGGGCGGACAGCGGCCAGCGGTGGTGGTTGTTGTGCCAGCCTTCGCCGAAGGTGAGAAGTGCGATCCAAAAGCTGTTGCGGCTTTCATCGTTATTGTTGAAGCGTTTCTTGCCGATAATGTGCGTGACCGAGTTAACGCAGAAGGTTACGTGATAGACCAGGATCGTGCTGAGGAAAAACCCCCACATTACCAGCTGGATTCCGCTGGTGTTGAGTTGTGGATAGGCGGCGTTTAGGCCGCTGCCCAGTGCGTAGAGCACGCCGATCAGGGACAACACCGGCAGAATATGAAAGCGATCAATGAAGCGAAGCTCTGGGTATTTGTTCAAGTCCTTGATCCGGTCATGCTGGATGGAACCGTAGGCGCGGCACAAGATCCAACCAATGTGCGCCCAGAAGGCACTGTTGACCACGGGTGAGTGGATGTCTTCCGGCTGATCGGAGTGCTGGTGGTGATGACGGTGATTGGCTGCCCACCACATTGGTCCGAGCTGCGCCGCCGAGGTGCCGACCCATGCCATAATAAATTGAAAGACGCGGCTGGTTTTGAACGAGCGATGCGAAAAGTAGCGATGAAAGCCAGCGGTCAGTGCGAAGACACGTACCACATAAGTGATGCTGAGCACGATGACCGCCGTCCAACTGAAGCCGGTAAAGAGCACGCCGAGCGCTAAAAGGTGCATGATGAGGATCGGCGAAGAGGCCATCAGTAGGCGGTTGTCTTCATCGTCCAAAGCGTGTTTTATGATTTCACTGAGTTTATTCATAATATCCTACTAGTGAACGGGTGTGAATTTAGAACCTTACAGCAATTTATTTAAGTAAGTTTCTCGGTATTGCATGCGATTGTTGTGAACAATGGCTAAAATGCATCAACTTTACCGCGAGCAGCTTATCGACACTGACCTTGAGACGGCGTGGGACTTCATAAGTTCCCCAAAAAATCTCGATGCGATTACTCCCAAGGACATGGTGTTCGAGATCGTGTCAGAACTCCCTGACAGAATGTTCGATGGCCAATTGATCGAGTATCGTGTCGGCATTCCATTGCTCGGTCGCCAGACTTGGGTGAGTGAGCTCAAGCACATCCGTCACGGGCATTCATTTGTCGATGAGCAGCGCATCGGTCCCTACAATTTGTGGTATCACTACCACGAAGTTAGCATGCACGGCAGCGGCGTGCGCTTCGTGGATCGCGTAAATTATGTACTGCCCTTAGGCCCTCTTGGGGCGATCGCCCAGCAGTTGTACGTGAAGAGTCAGTTGCAGTACATTTTTGACTACCGCGAAGTGGCGATGCACGAGCAATTAAGCTCGTGATTCGACCGCTACGCAGTAGTCAGTGTCGCAAGCAACTTGAAGTTGCTCAGTTATAAGCGCTAACCTACAGTCGCTGACGTACGGCTTCGTAGAGGATCACGCCAGCCGAAACAGAGACGTTTAGACATCCGACGGTGCCCGCCATCGGTAGGCTGACCAAGTGGTCGCAGTGGTCACCGGTCACTTTACGCATGCCCCATCCTTCGCTGCCGAGAATGATTGCAGTCGGCTGGTTGAGGTTCACATCATAGAGCGAATCCTGGCCTTTTTCCGAAGTACCGATCAGTTGAATCTCTTGGTCGATGAATTTGCGCAACAGTTGTCCGATGTTTTTAATGCGCAGGAACGGCACGTCGTCCGCGCCCCCACAGGAAATGTCGCGCACCGTTGGTGTGATGCCACAGGCGCCTTTGACTGGGGCCAGCACCGCCGTCACGCCAGCACCGGATGCCGTGCGCAGGCAAGCGCCCAGATTGTGGGGGTCTTGCACGCCTTCAAGAATCAGGATGAGTGGATTGTCGGTGCGCTCGATTAGGTCGAATAGGTCGTCTTCGTTTTCAAGATAGACGATGGTGGGGCCCTTCGAATGGCGAGGGGGACGTTTGATTTTATTAATTGAATTGCGACCCATGATTTTGAAACGGTGATGAAGCGCGTCTAGCGCGGAGAGAATGAATTGGAGCGATGTGCTCGGTTGAGGCGTAAAGGTGCGTCTATGATTTGAACTGGCTCGTTTGATCCTCGTTGTTCGGATCGAGGCCGATGACGTGCCAGCCTTTTTCGGTTAATACGCGACCTTGAGCGGTGCGTTGAATGTAACCTTCTTGAATCAGGAAGGGCTCGTGGACCTCTTCGAGTGTGTGGGCTTCTTCGCTGACCGCCACTGCCACGGTGCCAAGTCCGACGGGGCCGCCGCGGTAATTTACCGCCATCACGCGCATCACTTGCTTGTCCATTTCGTCGAGCCCGCGCATGTCGATTTCGAGCAGTTCGAGTGCGGCAGCAGCCATAACTTGCGTGATTACGCCATCGCCGCGTTGCTGTGCGTAGTCGCGGCAGAAGTTGACCAAGTTGTTGGCGATACGCGGCGTGCCACGTGCGCGGCGGGCGATTTCAGCCGCACCGTCGGTGTCGAACTCGACATCGAGCAGGCCGCAGGTGCGCTCGATGATGCCTTGTAAGGTCTTGTGATCGTAGTAGGCTAAGCGCGATTGCAAGGTGAAGCGGCTGCGCAGTGGCGCGGTGAGCAGCCCCATGCGAGTCGTCGCGCCGAGTAGTGTGAAGCGCGGCAGGCTGAGGCGCACGCTGCGGGCGTTCGGCCCTTGATCGATCATTATGTCGATGCGGAAATCTTCCATCGCCGAGTAGAGGTACTCTTCCACCGTTTTAGGAATGCGGTGGATTTCGTCGATGAACAGAATGTCGCCTTCGCTCAGATTGGTGAGTAGGCCGGCCAAATCGGCCGGCTTGTCGATCACCGGACCGGAGGTAATACTGACCTTGCGTCCCATCTCGTGGCCGAGGATTAGCGACAGGGTCGTTTTGCCCAGCCCCGGAGGACCACTGAGCAGGATATGATTGAGCGGTTCCTCGCGATCGCGTGCCGCGCCCACCATTACCTGCAGACGTTCGATCGTCTTCGGTTGCCCCGCAAAGTCATCGAACGACAGCGGCCGGAGCATCGATTCTTCCGAACTGATCGGTTCGATCAGTGCTTGCTCGATAAAATCGGTGCCGGTGGGGGGATCATTCGGAGGTAAAGACATCTTGCGGTATACTTGCCAGCAACGAGCAGGTTTCAACCCGCAACTTACTCTTCTAGTAGCTCTCTGGGCATGTCGTTTTCGCTCAATCGCTCGATCTTTGCGCCGATGGCCGATAGCTTTTTTTCAAAGCGCTCGTAGCCGCGATCGAGGTGGTAGATGCGTTGAATCCAGGTGTCACCTTCGGCTGCGAAGGCAGCCAAGATGAGGGCTGCAGAGGCGCGTAGGTCGGAGGCCATGACGGGTGCTCCAGACAATTTGGACGGGCCTTTGATAATCGCGCTCGCACCTTCCATCGCGATGCCGGCGCCCATGCGTTGCAGCTCGGGCACATGCATGAAGCGGTTCGGGTAAATGCGTTCGGTGATAATCGAGATGCCGTCGGTCTGCGTCATCAACGCGCCGAGTTGTGCTTGCAAATCAGTGGGGTAGCCAGGGTGTGGCAGGGTGATGACATCGACCGGCTTGAGTGAGCCTTCGTAGGGCAGCACGCGAATGCTGTCTTCAGTCAACTCCAGCGGCAGGCCGGCTTCTTCGAGCTTGTCGAGAAAGGCACTAAGTAGTTTGGGCGCGATGCCTTTGACGGTGACGTCGCCGCGGGTAATGGCGGCGGCGACCACGAAAGTGCCGGCTTCGATGCGGTCGGCGATGACCGAGTGCTCGCAGCCATGCAGCTTGTCGACGCCGGTAATGGTCAGCTCGGGGCTACCGATGCCGCTGATCTGAGCGCCCATTTTGACCAGTAGGTTGCACAGGTCGACGACTTCAGGCTCGCATGCGGCGCATTCGAGGCGCGTGGTGCCCGGTGCGAGCACGGCGGCCATCACGATGTTGGCTGTGCCGGTCACCGTGCTGCCGCTGCGGCCGCCGAGAAATATCGGGCCACCCTTGATCGCGGACGCGTCGACGTGCACGTAGCCGTTGGCAATCTCGACCTTGCAGTTAAGCTTTTGCAGGCCTTTAATGTGCAGGTCGATCGGACGCGGACCGATGACACAGCCTCCGGGGATCGAAACTTCAGCCCGGCGCATGCGCGCGACGAGCGGGCCGAGAAGACAAACCGAGGCGCGCATTTTGCGCACCAATTCATACGGGGCGATGTGGGAGATTTCCTTTGCGGTGATCTCCCATGTGCCTGGTTCGGGTTGCACCGTCTCGGCGCCGACGTGCTGCAGGATCTCGATCATGAAGCGCATGTCGCTCAGATCGGGGACGTTCTTCAGAACGACCGTCTCGTCGGTTAGCAGGGTGGCGGCGAGGATCGGGAGGGCGGCGTTTTTGGCGCCACCGACCTGAATTTCGCCATTTAAGGGGCCGTTTCCGCTAACTTTGAAGACATCCATTTTGACTGCGCTGCGTTTGAATTAAGATTCGTTGCTGAGTGACTTTGCAGAGTGGGGCTTTTGGTTGCCTGGGCGACGACCTTGTCCACTGCG
>DOCS01000012.1 GCA_003503355.1 Opitutia bacterium | reverse complement strand
CTGCACCCGCGTTATGCGCGGATGTTGTTTGAGGCCGATGCGCGCGGTGTGCTGCCAGAGGTGGCGTTGATCGCCGGGCTCAGTCAAGGGCGCTCGTTTTATCGGGCGGCGCGTGATGCCAGAGTACGCAAGGCGCAGCTGCGCGAGATCGAGGACGCGGCCGATGAACGTTCGGATTTCTTTGTGCACCTGCGCGCGTGGGAGCTGGCGCGAGCGGCCAAGTTCAATCCTTCGGCCTGTGGGGCGTTGGGCATTCACGGCGGTGCGGCGCGGCAGGCGGGGGACACCGCACGACAGCTGTTGCAGCTGGCACAGCGGCAGGGCTTGGACACGCGGGCGGCGGCCTTGCCGGATGAAGCGGAACGCATTTGCGCATGTCTGCTCGCCGGGTTCTCGGATCAGCTTGCCAAGCGCAACGACAGCGGTACGCGGCGCTGCCGCATGGTGCACGGGCGCTCTGGCGAACTGCGGCGCGAGAGTGTGGTCGACAGCCCGCTGTTGGTGGCGGCCGAGATCGAAGAGCGCGATGTGCGTGGTGATGTGACCGTGCTGCTCGGCATGGCGACCGCGGTTGATCCAGCTTGGCTGGAGGACCTCTTTCCCCTCGATTTTAGCGACGGCACTGGTACCACTTACGATCCGAGCTTGCGCCGTGTAGTCAGTCGCAGTGAGCGCCGTTTTCGCGATCTGGTGCTCAGCGCCTCGGACCAAGGCGAGCCTGATTACGATACAGCGGCTGAGCTGCTGGCCGCCGAAGTCGTGGCAGGCAATTTGAATTTAAAAGCGTGGGATGCCACAGTGGAAAACTGGATTCTGCGGGTGAATTTCGTGGCTCGGCACTGCCCGGATGCCGAGGTGCCGCCGATCGACGACGAGGCGCGACAGTTGCTGATCGAGCAAATTTGTCACGGTGCGTTGAGCTATAAAGAGATCAAAGATCGGCCTGTGCTGGCTACGGTCAAAGAGTGGATCAGCCCTGAGCAGCATTACTATATCGATACCTATGCCCCCGCGACCATGGAACTGCCGCGGCGTAGAAACCCCGCCAAGATTCGCTACGAAGCCGATGGGCGGGCCTTTATCGCCTCCAAATTGCAGGACTTTTACGACGTGCCCGGCGATCGTCTTAAGGTGGCCAATGGGAGCGTGTCGCTGCTGGTCGAGTTGCTTGCGCCGAACAAGCGGCCCGCACATTTGACCGACGACCTCGACGGCTTCTGGAGCGGCGCTTACCACCATGTGCGCAAGGATCTGGCCGGTCGCTATCCAAAGCACGAGTGGCGCTGAGGCGTGTTCGCTTTTGAGTGTCACGCGCTGTGCCGAGCAGCTTTACCAGCAAAGAGCTTCGGCTGCGTCATAAACCAAGGCAGCGGTTTGTGCTTTGAGGAGAATCGGGTACCTTATCCATCTAACCTGATGGGAGGAATGCTGATATGAGTACAACGAAACATGGATTATCCGTAGGAATGGAACGAGTCGGCACGGTGTGCTATGTGTCGATTCAGGCGTCCGGCCTGCTGACGCATGAGGATTATAAGGTGATCACGCCGATGATTGAATCCGCGATCTCGGGGGTGACGGGGCCGAAGATTCGGGTGCTGTTCGATGCCTCGGAGTTCAAGGGCTGGGAGCTGCGGGCCGCGTGGGATGATTTCAAGATCGGGCTGAAGCACGGCAACGAGTTTTCCAAAATTGCGATTTATGGCAATCAACACTGGCAGGAGTGGGCCGCGAAAATCGGTTCTTGGTTTATCTCCGGCGAGGTCAAGTTCTTTGAGGACCATGGCGCCGCGTTGTCTTGGATCGGCGACTGAACGTGGTCGAAGTCGCTTCGCGTTTGGGAGCTGGGAGCTGGGAGCTGGGAGTGACTAGCCTTGCTGCAGGCACCACTCTGCGTAGCGGATGTCGTCCGGGGTGGTGATCTTGGGATTTGGGGTTTCGTTGGGGACCAATGTGGTGTGCAGGCCGATGGTGGCTGCGGCGGCGGTGTCGTCGGTAATCGATAGGCCTGCTTCGCGCACGTGGGTGTAGGCTTGCAGGATTTTCGCGCAGGCAAAGGCTTGCGGAGTCTCCATTGCCCAGAGGCGGGCGCGCTCGAGGTCTTCGAGTTCGGTTTGTTCGAGTTGATCCGCGTTGGCGATGCGCTTGATGGTGTCGGTCACCGGGTGGGCTAGTACGGCGGCTTGATCGCGGAGCGTGGCTGCTTGCAGGGCGCGCAGGGCATCGACCGATACCAGCGGGCGGGCGCAGTCGTGAATATAGACGTAGGCGCAGTCCGCAGCCTGTGCTTGGAGCGCGTTGTAGACGGAGTCTTGCCGCTCGCCGCCGCCGGATACCCAATCGACCGACTTGCCGGTGAGATCGATGTGGCTGAGTGCAGTTTGCAGCGCGGTGTGTTGCGCCTGGTCGCGGTAAACGATGGTGAAGCGGTCGACGATGCCGCTGCGCAGGAACGCCTTGATGGCGTGGCAGATCACGGGCAGACCATTGAGCGGGGCGAGTATTTTATCCGCGACGGTGCCTTGCATGCGTGAGCCACTGCCCGCGGCCAGTAGGATGGCGGTGGAGCGCGTCGTCATTGGTAAGTGATGAGTGATTGCGGCGGAATTCGGTTTGTTGCGGCTGACTCTGAGTCGTGGCAACGACGGACCGTTGCCCTCCAGCAAAGGGTTGGATTTAGTGCACTTCGCTTAGCTCGGCGCTGATGGCGCGGGCGGCTTCGGCGGGATCTGCAGCTCTGAGAATTGGGCGGCCGACGACGATGTAATTGGAGCCTGCGGCGGCAGCCGCGCGTGGCGTCATAATGCGCTTTTGCTCGTCAGCGGCACTGCCTTTGGGGCGGATGCCAGGGGTGACGATAATTGGGTCGCTGCCGAAGCGTGTGCGCAACGGCGACAGTTCTAATGAAGAGCAGACCAGACCCTGGATGCCGGCAGCCAGACTGATGTCGGCTAGGTGTTTGACCTGCGCTTCGGTGGTGGCATGCACGTTGAGTTCGCGCAGCTGGGCTTCGTCCATCGAGGTGAGGACGGTGACGGCGAGGAGATTAAGGTTGGGGGCGTAGTCGGCACGGGCTTTGTTGGCCCATTCGAGCATTTCGGCGCCGCCGGAAGCATGCAGGGTGAGAAGTTCGACGGGCAGGCTGGCGATACTCTGCACTGCTTTGGCCACGGTGTTGGGGATGTCGTGGAGCTTGAGGTCGAGAAAGACCTTGAAGCCGCGGTCGGCGATTTCGCGCACGAAGTCGGGGCCGTAGGCGGTGAATAGTTGCAGGCCCACTTTGACCCATTCGATTGAATCGCCGAGGCGGTCGAGCATGGCGAAGGCTTCTTCGCGGGTTTCAAGGTCGAGAGCGAGGATCAGTTTGCAGGATGTTTGCTTAGCCATGAGGCTAAAATATGTGCGGATCCGCTGTGGAGGCAAAGTACAAAAGCACTATTTTCTCGGCGGGCAGGCAAAGAGGCTTCATTGGTGGGGTGTGATTGTGCCATTTAATAATGCTTCTGATGTATTGACGCTACCTTCGCCGGCGAAGGTAAATTTAATGTTGTCGGTGCATGGTCGGCGTAAGGATGGGTTTCACGCGCTGACTT
>DOCS01000055.1 GCA_003503355.1 Opitutia bacterium | reverse complement strand
CAGCCAAAAAAGCCGTTAAGAAAAGTTAAAATTGCTCCCACACAACAATCACCCAATAACACTTTGCATGAAACCGACAATTAAACCAACACGCCCTTACTTCTCATCCGGCCCATGCTCCAAGCGCCCCGGGTGGTCGCTCGAAGCGCTCAACGAAGCACTGGTCGGCCGCTCCCACCGCGCGAAACCCGCAAAGGCGCGCATTCAAGAAGTGATCGACAAGTCCGCCTCCATCCTCGGTCTACCTGAAGGCTATGTCTGCGGCATCGTTCCCGCTTCAGACACCGGAGCGGTTGAAATGGCAATGTGGTCGCTGCTCGGTGGCCGCGGCGTCGAGATGTGCGCCTGGGAATCGTTCGGTTCCGGTTGGGTCACCGACGTCGTCAAGCAGCTCAAGCTCGACAATGTCACCAAGCACGAGGCCGACTACGGCCTGCTGCCCGACTTCTCCAAGGTCAACTTTAGCAACGACGTGGTCTTCACTTACAACGGCACCACTTCCGGTGTAAAGGTGCCGAATCTCGACTGGATCCCAGCCGACCGCGAAGGCCTCACGATTTGCGACGCGACCTCTGCGGTGTTTGCCATGGACATGGACTTCAGTAAGCTCGACGTGGTCACTTGGTCGTGGCAAAAAGTCATGGGTGGCGAAGGCGCGCACGGCATGATCGTGCTGAGCCCACGCGCCATCGAGCGCCTCGAAAGCTACACACCTGCTTGGCCACTACCTAAAATCTTCCGTCTCACTAAGGGCGGCAAATTGATCAAGGGAATCTTCAGCGGTGCGACCATCAACACCGTCTCCATGCTGTGCATCGAAGACGCGGTCGACGGCCTGCGCTGGGCTGAAAGCATTGGTGGCCTGCCCGCACTGATTGAACGCTCCGAGGCCAACCTCGCAGCCATCGCCGCATGGGTCGAGCAGACCGACTGGGTGGAATTTCTCGCCGAAGACCCCGCCACCATTTCCAACACCTCGATCTGTCTCAAGATCACTGCGGATTGGTATCAAGCCCTCCCCGCCGACGAACAAGCCGCCAAGGCTAAGCAGCTCGTCAGCATGCTCGACAAAGAAGACGTCGGCTACGACTTCGGCAGTTACCGCGACGCTCCCGCCGGCCTTCGCATTTGGGGTGGCGCAACCGTCGATACCGCCGACATCGAAGCACTGCTGCCGTGGCTGGATTGGGCCTTCGCGGAAATCCAAGCCTAACCCAGACATTCATTTTAAACCAAAGGACGCTCCGCAACGAGCGTCCTTTTTTTTTGTGCGAGCGGCAAAAGCACTCCCCACGCTCAGGCGGAAGCAGCCCAGCTTAATTTCGCCAATGCGACGGAACAAAATGGACGGGGCGTCACCCGCCGTCCGGCCCGTGCCGCGCTACTTGCCGAAAATGGAATTCAGCAGGTCCAAGCCCATCTCGATATCATCGCGACGACGCTCTGCTTTGCTTGGTTGCGGAGCCTGAACGGCCTCATCTGCGGTCGTAGGTGCGCGATCAGTAACTGACTTGCCGGATTCCGGCTGTGCGGCCGCGGCTGGCTGCGAGTTTGTCAATGCACTGCGTGCGGCCGTATTCAAAAGGTCCATTAAGGCATCTGTATTTGGGTTGGCCAAGCTACCGGTCAACTGGACGTCTTGATTCCAGCGACGAAAGCCATCCTCGGCTGCGCTGGCCTGTAGTAAATGCAGGGTTTGCAAATAATCCATCAGCCTGCCTTTGGCGCCGAGGCTGAGGCTAAGATTCAAAGGCTGGTCCATGATCTCGCTCCAACGACTGGCAGCCACCGAACCAGAAGCATCCAACAAAAGACTCTCGCCGGTCAACTTGAGCTCAGGAATCAATACGCGCTTGTCGGCTCCACGCGTCAATTCGAGAGCGAAGTGATCAAAGCGAATGTCCTTAAAGTAGGGAATCGTTTTGGAGAGCGCGGTCATCCTCGGCCGCTCCAAGCTTTGACCCAGCAGGCCGACAAGCCCAAGCCCGAGTTGGCTGCGATTATCCAGCTCAAAGGCGGTCAAAATGCCCTCTTTACCGGTAATGCGCAATAGTACCTCGGAATCCTCAACTGCGGCGTCCAGCGTCTGCCCAGCCCCGCTGAGAGTGACGCTACCGTCAAACTGCCCTTGTAGCGGCGCCGCGCCGGCCCCCTTGCTGGCAAAAAAGGCCGGATCCACGCCGGTAAAATTGAGCCCAGCGCTGAGATTGTAAGCGTTCGGCTTCGCTGGCGTATAGAGTACCTCGCCGCGACCGTGCAGTTCGCCCGCGCCCAATTTGGCTGACAGCGCACTGACAGCGAGTTGCGACTCAGACACCGATGCCTGGGCCTTGAGCGCTTGAATGAGCGGTCCCGACTCGAGCCGCAGCTCGTCGATATTGACCGAAGCGGTGCCGTCCACGAGCGCCCAAGGGGGCGGCGTTGGAGCGGAAACCACAGCCTTGGGCGCCGCGGCGTTACGTGTCGGCACGACGTCCCGAACGGACGCGGTGGTCGTCGATGCCGGCATGTCCCGCGGCGTGAATGCGGCACTTAGGATCGAAAAATCTGCCTGACTCACCCGTTGCCCGCTTAGTGCCGCGGTAAAGGTCAGCGGCTGCTGTTGCGGGTTGGCTTTTCCCGAAAATTGTAGACTCGTCGACGGGCGGCTAATTGAACCGACCTGAAGATCGGCTCCCACCGCCCACTCGCCGGCATTCGCCGCCTGCTTCAACTGCAGGGCCAAATGATAATCCTCGGACGTTTCCGGCATACTCCGCGCACGCAGGCGGCTGAGCTGCGCTTCGACCTGCAACGGAAATTCCGCCGCACCATCGACGTTCAAATCCAAGGCCAACTGACCGCCGACAATGGAAGCTTGGCCGTCCAGCAGTGGCAGCTGGAAGAGTTCCTGCAAACCGACCCGCAACTGTGTGCGCGACTCGATGCCAGCAAACGGATTCTGTGCGTTACGAGCATCTCCCGACAACATAAGCCCCGTGGAACTGCCCGTCAGGAACGAGCCGTATTTGTCAGAAAGACTGAGCGACTTGAGCGTGTAAGCTACAGACTGGTCCGCGTCCCATTGCAACTCGGGATCAAGCGTACAACTGATGTCTTCCAATAGCAGTGCCTCAGTATCCCAAAGGCTCAACGGTCCCAAGTGTATCGATCCAGGAAAACGCACAGCAAACGCGCCTTCGGGCGTGCCGGATATCGAGCAGGCCAAGGAAATAGGCGCGCCGTTGACAAGCATCCCTTGCCCCAGCCACGGATTCAACCACGCAAGTGGCAGCTC
>DOCS01000027.1:12524-12937 GCA_003503355.1 Opitutia bacterium | reverse complement strand
CTACGATTGGACTGTTGAAGCTTAACGCCACCCCGAGCGCACTCCATTTTCGATTGCTTCAAGATTTGCCCCTCAAACGCGGTGTTTTCTCGTTGCCCTTTGAATTTCTGGGTTCAGTTTTCCGATTTCGGAGCTGAGCACCTTATTTGAGCACGCGTGCCGGCCACTTTACACATGAGCACTAGCCTTACCTGGAACCGAAAAGACCTGATCGGCATCGACCCGCTTTCACGCACGGAGATCGAGACGATTTTCACCGCTGCAACCGCGTTTAAAAATGCGATGGAGGCAGACGACAAGAAGCAACCCTACCTCGACGGGCGCACGGTAGTGAATCTTTTCCTCGAGCCGAGCACACGTACCCGTTTGGCCTTCGAAGTCGCAGCAGGTCGTCTGGGCGCCGACATTATCAC
>DOCS01000027.1:10915-12469 GCA_003503355.1 Opitutia bacterium | reverse complement strand
CTCAAGGCAGACATGATCATTATGCGTCACTCCGCCTCGGGTGCGCCCAATTATTTGAGCAAGGTAGTCGACATTCCGGTGATCAACGCGGGCGACGGCTCCCACTCGCACCCGACGCAGGCGCTGCTCGATTCGTTCACTCTGCTGGAAAAGTTCGGCAGTCTGGACGGCAAAAAAATCACCATTTTGGGCGATATCCTGTTCAGCCGCGTGGCGCGCTCGAATATCATTTGCCTGCAAAAGCTCGGCGCCGAAGTCACCGTGGCTGGCCCGAGTACGCTGGTGCCGAAAGGATTTGCAGCGATGGGCGCCAAAGTGTCACACAATTTGCGCGAAGCCCTCGAGGACGCGGACGCGGTCATGCTGCTGCGCATTCAGCACGAGCGGCAGAGCTCGACCCATTTCCCTTCACTCGGCGAATACACCAGTATGTTCGGGCTCAACAAGGAACGCGTCAAATGGCTCAAACCAGACGCGATCATCATGCACCCCGGTCCGATTAACCGCGGCGTGGAGATCGATTCCGAAGTCGCGGATTCCGAGCGTTCGGTAATCCTGCAACAAGTAACCAACGGCATCGTGGTGCGCATGGCAGTGCTGCACCTGTGCTCCTGCGCGTATAAGAATCAACCGATCGAACTACCTGCTTAAACCGCTTCCCGCCTTCATACCTTCCCACTTCCCCATTTCAATGTCTGACATCCTTTGGATTACTGGCGGTCGAGTTATCGACCCTGCAAATCAACGCGACGCGATCGGCGACTTGTACGCCATTGACGGCCTCCTCGTCGAAAGCCTAAGCGCGGCGCAGCAAGCAGCAGCCAACAAGATCGACGCCACTGGGCTGGTGGTGGCGCCTGGTCTGGTCGACATCCACGTGCATTTCCGCGACCCGGGCCAAACGCACAAGGAAACCATTCGCAGTGGCACGGAAGCCGCCGCGGCGGGAGGCTTCACCTCGGTGGTTTGCATGCCAAACACTAGCCCAGTGTGCGATAACGCCGGCACCATCCAGCGCATTCAGGACAAAGTCGCCCGCGAGGCCTTGGTGAACGTCTACCCCACCGGTTGCCTGACCCTGGACATGGCAGGTAAACGCCTCGCCCCCACCGGCCAGCTGAAAACCGCGGGCGTAGTGGCAATGACCGATAACGGCAAATGCGTGCAGAGTAATGAAATCATGCGCCGCGCGGTCGAATATGCGAAAATGTTTGATCTGCCGATTCTAGATCACTGCGAGGATGAAACACAGACCGAGGGCGCCATGATGAATGAGGGTGAATGGTCGCTGCGCTTGGGTTTGCGCGGTTGGCCCAAAGCCGCCGAAGATGTGATGGTTGCGCGCAATATTATACTCGCGGATTTGACCGGCGCCCACATCCACATGCAGCACGTCAGCTCGGCCAGCGCGATCGAGATTATTCGCCGCGCCAAAGAGCGCAAGGTGCCGGTAACAGCCGAGACCTGCCCGCACTATTTCGAATTTACCGACAGCGACCTGTACGACTACGACACCAACCTTAAGGTCAACCCACCGCTGCGCACCGATGCCGA
>DOCS01000027.1:0-10805 GCA_003503355.1 Opitutia bacterium | reverse complement strand
GCGCTGCACGCTCAACCAAGTCATTGCCCTGCTCACTCATAAAGGTGCCGAGATCTGCAAGCTCGATGCCGGCACCCTCAGCCCCGGCGCGAAGGCCGACATTTGCCTGATCGATCCCGACGAAGCATGGACGGTTGATGCGAACAAATTCTTCAGCAAAGCACGCAACTGCCCCTGGAACGGACAACGCCTCAAGGGCACCGTGAAAGCCACCTACGTCGCCGGTCAACAAGTGTTCGACGGCCGCAAGATCACCGCTTAAGATGCCACAACAACTCGATGCTGCGGCTATTTTAGTCGGCCTAATTTTCCTAATGGTGCTGGGCGCCAGCGCGGTGCTGTGGATCGCACGCGCACAACGCCACACCCGCAATGTCGTCCCTGACGCCGTTGCCCCGGCTTGGCCGATCGGCTGGATCAACTTTGGCATTTTCCTCTGCACGATCATCGTCACGGTGGTGGCGGTGCAAGTGCTGGCCGCGGGTGTGATCAATCTCACGAGCAGCAGCGGCGCAGACAACGGTCTCCTGCAGAGCGAGGTGACTGCCTTGGCCAGCGAAGCCGAAGACAGCGGCAGTCACACGGCAGAACTCGACAGCGCTGCCCCTAAACTCACCCCTTGGATGGCGGTGCTCGCGGTATTGCTCCTGCAACTCCCGATGCTGGCGGTTTTCTACGGACTGCGACGATTCTACCCTGGCCACTATGCCGGACGCCTCAACGACCGCGTGCTTCCCCTCCGAACAGCACTGAAGCAGGCGCTACCGCTATTCATTCGCTATTTGCCGCTGATCTGGGTCGTCAGTTTTATTTGGACAACGCTGCTCAGTGTCCTGCAGGAAGCCGGATTCATTGACGCATTCCCGCCACAAGAGTTGATCACCCTGTTTACCCAAGGGGGGGATCCGATCGCGATCACCCTACTGGTGATTTTTGCGGTCGTACTCGCGCCGATCGTGGAAGAGACGATTTTTCGCGGCTGCATCTATCGCTTCCTGAAGAGCCAAACCACGCTCATGCCGGCACAAATCATCAGCGGGGTATTTTTCGCTATCATGCATGGCAACTTAATGTCCCTGCTCCCCTTAGTCGTTGTGGGCCTCCTATTGGCGCGCGTCTACGAGAAGTCGGGCAACCTGCTGGTGCCGATTTGCTTCCATGGTTTCTTCAACGGATTCAGTCTGCTAATGCTGTACATCATGAGTCATTCATCCATGCCGATGGGCTGAATCGAGAAGCGGCACAGTTAACCGTGTCCTTCAAGCAACTCGGCAGATCCCACTGTGCAGGACTCAAAGAATACTTCGATTTTGACAATCACCGACGACCGCGTTCCTCGCTTGACGGTAGCAGGTTAGCAGAGATTCATTTGGCAGCAGAAAAAGATAAGGGGACGCTGAGGGAGCCATAAACCAACTCAACTCTAACTGCCGCTGGCCACAGGAATGGGCTCCACTTCAAAGTAATCGCCAGCACAAAACAGTCTATGATCGTAAAAGCGATAGCTAAAAAAACCGGGCAATATAGTCTATTGCTCGCTTGCATACTGACTGCACTGGTCTTGCTTCCATTGTTAGAAGGGTTCCTGCTTGGGCACATGATTCTCAATGGCTGGTGTTTGCTTTCGATGACGGTGCTGGTTAAGTCACTACATAAGGACAAAAAGAGTTCCCGCCCCATCCTGATCATTGGCAGCACGCTCTTAATGCTGATCGCAGCTCAATTCATCGGTCAGATCTTGAACCGAGAACTAGATGCGCTGTATCGGATCATACTTCCCACAGGGATGCTCTTTTTCCTGTACTGCATCTGGATCATACTCTCGTCCATGTTCAAGCAGAAGCAAATCACGGCAGATCTGCTAAGTGGTGCAATTGTGAGCTATCTGCTGCTAGGTATTACTTGGGGAGTGCTCTATGCATTCATCGAACTACTCGCCCCCGCATCCTTTTTGTTCTCGGTCGAGAGCGACCTTCAGGCCAAAGGATCCGCGCTTTTTTATTATAGCTTCGTCACTCTGACCACGCTCGGCTATGGCGACATCTTACCGATCAGCCGTATCGCACGTTCAGCCGCCTACCTTGAAGCGGTGGCCGGAGTCATGTATACCGCCATTCTGATCGCTGTGTTGGTTGGTAATTTTGGAGGACACAAGCACATCGATTCAAGCGACGACTTGAATCAGTGACCAATAAACGACGGTCGTGGCACTCACTCAAAAAACAACATGCCCCGCACAGTTCCCATCTGCAGCAAAATCCTGATAGCCTGCTGGTGATCCCAATGGCACAGCCTGGCGTTACTTGGATGTTTGCTGAGCACTGGCGGTTTCAAATACCAGGATATGATTTATGTTGAGCCACGAGCCTTTGTTATCGCGGCTAATTTTAAACTGAGCTCGGCGATTCCGCAGTAGAGGACCGGCACGACAAAGATTGTCAGGATGGCCAGCATCATGCCGCCAAAGGTAGGGATCGCCATCGGGATCATGACGTCAGCTCCGCGTCCGGTCGAACTAAGCACCGGCAACAGCGCGAGGATCGTGGTGGCACTGGTCATCATCGCCGGACGCACGCGGCGACTCCCCGCTTCGATGGTCGCCGCGTGAATGGCTTCGACGCTCTGGGGGGCGCGCGCCTTGAAGACTTGCTGCAAATAAGTGCAGACGATTACGCCATTGTCGGTCGCGATGCCAAAGAGTGCCAAGAAACCGACCCACACGGCGACGCTGAGGTTGATCGTGCCCATCCCGAAGAGGTGACGAAGATTGTGATCAAACACTTCAAAATTCAGAAACCACGACTGCCCATACAGCCAAAGCATGATAAAGCCACCGGACCAAGCAAAGAGGATGCCGGAGAACACCAGAATAGTGGTACTGATTTTTTTAAACTGAAAATAGAGAATCAGCCAAATCGCGAACAGCGCAATCGGCAGTACGACCCTCAGCTTCTTTTCCGCACGAATTTGATTCTCGTAACTGCCGGTGAATTTATAGCTCACGCCCGCGGGAATATTTAACTGCCCCGCGTCTATTCGATTCTGAAGAAAGGCCTGCGCCTGCTCGACGACTTCAACCTCGGCGTAACCCTCGCGCTTATCGAAAATAACGTAGCCCACGAGGAAGGTATCCTCACTTTTGATCACCTGCGGACCGCGCAGGTAGTTAATGGACGCGAGTTCCTTGAGTGGGATCTGTGTGCCGTCCGGAGCGGCAACCAGAATGTGCTCAAGCGATTCGATCGAATCACGTAACTCCCGCTGATAACGTACCCGCACCGGATAGCGTTCTCGCCCCTCGACGGTCATCGTGATCGGCTTCCCTCCCACCGCGACTTCGATCACATCCTGCACCATCGTGATCTTGATGCCGTAGCGCGCGATCGCATCGCGATCAATTTCGATTTCCAAATACGGCTTACCGACAATGCGGTCAGCCAACACTGCTTCCGCCTGTATCGAAGGCACCTGTTTCAAATACCCTTCAATATCGAGCGCGACCTTCTCCAGCGTTTCCAAGTCGGGGCCGTAGACCTTCAACCCCATCGGTGCACGCATGCCACTTTGCAGCATGACGATGCGCGCGGCAATCGGTTGCAGTTTGGGGGCCGATGTCGTGCCAGGGATTGAAGCAGCTTGAACGATTGCATGCCAAATATCATCGGGGCTTTTTATCTCATCGCGCCACTGGCGGAACGGGCGTCCGTGTTGGTCGGGAATCAAGTTTCCCGATGCATCGTAAACGAATTCACCCGTGGACGTATCGTATTCAAAAGTCAGAATACGCCCGTCGTCGTCGGTCATGTATTCGGATTTATAATTGATGATGGTCTCGATCATCGAAATCGGCGCGGGGTCGAGCGGACTTTCCACCCGGCCAATTTTGCCGACGGCGGACTCGACTTCGGGAATGGCATTGATCGCCATATCCTGCTTGCTGAGCACATCCATCGCCTCACCGATCGAAGCATGCGGCATGGTCGTCGGCATCAGCAAATAAGACCCCTCATCCAGATCAGGCATAAATTCCTTCCCCAGCCCCGGCAGCGCGTGGGCCATTACGGAATAGGGCTGCGCAGATTGCACAAACTGCGGAAGCCAACCGAAAAGCGAACCGAAGCCCAGCCAGACCGTAAACCCGAAGAGCACGAACACTCCGCACAGACTGAGAAAAACCAGCTTCACCCGAAGGAGACAGGCCAGTATCGGCGCATAGTAGCGGATGAACAGATAAACCCCCATCAGCAATCCGCCAACGAGTAGCAGCACAAACAGGACATTCGCGATTTCACGCTCAGGGCCAAGCGGCTGCCAATCTGTGGCTAATAGATGAACCACAAAAAGCACAGACAGGCACAAAAGAATGTAATGAGCAGATCGCTTAAATATACCCAACCTCCCCTGGCTCTTTTGGTGTTTCCTAAACCCGAGCAACCAATGCGCCAGTGGCGGGATGATTGTCAGTGCGACCACGATGGCGCCAATTAGCGCGAAGGTCTTGGTGTAAGCGAGCGGGCGGAACAGTTTGCCCTCGGCGGCCTCCATCGTGAAGACGGGAAGGAAGCTGACCACAGTCGTCATCACAGCGGTGACCACCGCACCGCCTACTTCCGAGCAGGCGCGATAGACCACCTCCAGCCGGTTTTCCTCCGCTGGCGCGGCGTCTATATGCTTCAGAATATTCTCAACCAACACCACGCCCATATCGACGATGGTACCGATCGCGATCGCGATGCCCGACAAGGCGACCACGTTGGCATCCACGCCAAAGAGTTTCATTCCGATAAAGGCAAACAGCACCGCCAGTGGCAACACACCGGAAATGAGCGCGGCACTGCGTAGGTGCATCACCATCAGCACCACCACGATGATGGTGACCAGGATTTGCTGACGCACCGCATCTTCCAGCGTGCCGAGTGTTTCGTAAATCAAGCCCGTTCGATCATAAAACGGCACGATCTCGACCTGGCTGACCGTACCGTCCGCCAAGGTCTTCTTCGGCAGACCCGCGGAGATCGCCTCGATCTGCTGCTTCACCCGCTTAATCACCGCCAGCGGGTTTTCACCAAAGCGCGTGACCACCACACCACCGACCGCTTCAGCACCGGCCTTATCCAAAGCGCCACGCCGCAGTGCGGGACCGAACTCGATCTCGGCGATCTGCTCCAAGGTAATCGGCACGTTATTGCGCTGAGTGATGACGGTCTTGCGCAGGTCGTCCAAATTCTCGATCAAACCGATCCCGCGGATCACATATTCCACGCGGTTAATCTCGATGGTGCGCGCGCCGACATCGAGATTGCTGCCGCGCACCGCGTTGAACACTTCGTGCAGCGCGATGCCATAAGAGCGCAGCGCGTCGGGGTCGACATCGACCTGATACTCTTTTACATAACCACCGATCGAAGCCACCTCGGCCACGCCATCGACGCCTTGCAGTGCGTAGCGCACATACCAATCCTGCGTGCTGCGCAGCTCGTCGAGATCCCAGCCCCCTGCGGGATGTCCCGCAGGATCACGCCCTTCCAATGTATACCACAGCACTTGCCCGAGTGCCGTGGCATCCGGCCCAAGTTGCGGCGACACGCCTTGCGGCAAGATGCCCGATGGCAGGCTGTTGAGTTTTTCGAGGATGCGGCTACGCGTCCAATAGAACTCGGCGTCCTCTTTGAAGATAATATAGATCGATGAGAAGCCGAACATCGAGTAGCTGCGGATCGTCTTCACTTCCGGCAGTCCCAGCAGCGCCGTCGTCATCGGATACGTGATCTGGTCCTCGATATCCTGCGGCGAGCGCCCCATCCATTCGGTGAACACGATTTGTTGGTTCTCACCGATATCGGGAATCGCATCGACCGGCACCGGATCGCGCGGCAGCCAGTCGGTTTCCCAATCAAACGGAGCGACCATGATACCCCATAAAATGAGCCCCGCAGTGAACAGCACCACAACGAGCTTATTCTCGAGGCAAAAGCGTATGAGTTGATTGATCATTTTATTTTTGGCCACCCACAGGCACGAAAAACCACAAAGCCTGCTTGGCTGACTATATCTGTAAGTTCTTGTATATTCATTTTTGTGCCTTCTGTGCTTTTTGTGGTTAATTAACTTTCTCTTTCAATTCGCCGTAGTGGAGCATCCAGCCGCCCAAGTATGAATTCAACAAGGCCTCATCCAATTGCAGGCAATCGACCCCGGGATCCGCGCATGTTCGTCGGCAACCACAAAACGCACAAAAATCACAAAACGAGTTTCTTAACTTGAAACTTAGGTGCGCCGAAATTCATCAACATACCGTGTTTCGTTTTAGATGCCTTCAAATATGCGAGCACTTGAGCGTAGTGATTATTATCGAGCGCTTTTACTGCCTTGAGTTCCAAGATCAATCCCCCCTCAACAAACAGATCCGCTACATACTCACCAACAACGGCTCCATCTTCATCATAAACATTAAGCGGATGCTGTTGAACAACCTTAAGGCCTGTTTTCCTTAATCGGTTCACAAGTGAATTTTCATAAACTTTCTCAAGAAACCCATTCTTAAAGTAGACATGAGTTTCAAAGCCATTTTGGCGGACTAAATCTATCAGTTCTTGTGTATTCATTTTTGTGCCTTCTGTGCTTTTTGTAGTTAATTAACTTTCTCTTTCACTTCCCCACAGTGGAGCATCCTGGCACCAAAATATGGATTCAACAGGTCCTCGTCTGACTGCAGCCAATCGGCGCCGCGGTCGGGGTAGACCATCGGGCAGTGCATCCGATAAAGTGTTAACTTGAAGGCTTCCGGATTCGCTTTAACCGCTTCGACCATACGGTTCGAGAGTGTTTCAAAATGCGGTCGGCGCATGGCGTCGAGCGACCCCGCCGCCATGAGCTTGTGGATCAATTCGGCCAGCGATCCGGCGTGTCCGACGATCGCGATCATACTGTCCAACGAAGCCTTGGCGGCCTCCAGATCGTCCGCCGCGAGTGCGGCCTGCAACTGCAGATAAGGCCCCATCAATTCGACCGGCACCTTGGCCGAGCTTTCATGCGCCGAGTGATCGGCGACCGTCGGCATTGGGCCGCGGGCGGCGGGATGCATCATGCTGGCCTTGGCTTGAATCTGCAGGGCGCTATCGATTTTAAAGGCGCCGTTGGTCACCACCAGTTCACCGGCATTGAGACCGGATTTGACGATAAATTCGTCGCCCGCTTTCGGGCCGAGCGCAATCACGCGCCCCTCGTACGTAGGACGATCTTTATCCGGCAGCGCCACATAGACAATCGCCCGCTTGCCGGTACGCAGCACTGCGGAGGATGGCACCAACAGCGGCGCTGCAGCATTGAGATTGGACACGTAGCCGAGGTCTTCTATCGGAACGAGAGCCATCCCGCACACATCGCAGGGGCCCGGTTCGTCTTTAATAATTTCAGGGTGCATGGGGCTGACCCACTTCCCCGCCATATCAGGGGCATAAATCTGTCCATCTTCGGTAATTTTCGATTCTACGGCCCCACGTGCAAACATACCCGGCTTCAACCGCCCATCCTCATTGGGCACATTGACACGGATCGGCACAGTGCGTGTTTTGCGATTCAACTCCGGCTCGATAAAAGCGATTCTTCCCGTGAAGTGCTCACCGGGATAGGTTTCAACCGAGAACTCGACGCGCTGACCATAGCGCAACCAAAACAAATCGGACTCATAGGCATCGAGATACAGCCACAGCTCACTGAGATCGACGATCTTGAAAAGTGGCTCGCCTGTCTTTACGTAGTCGCCTTCGTTGACTTTCTTCAGCACCACCACACCGCCAATCGGCGCACGTAGTTCGAAACGATCTTTGGCTTCACCGCTTTCGAGAATAGAATCGATCTGATCGGGCAGCAAATCCCACAGCCGCAATTTATCACGAGCCGCTGCGGTCATGCTGCTGTTCGGGTCGCGCTGATGGGCTGAGATCAGTTCGCGCTGCGCGGTTAAAAGTTCAGGGCTGTAAACCTCGGCCAGATGTTCACCACGCTCGACCCGGACGCCAGTGAAGTTGACAAACAGGCGCTCGATGCGTGCCGGAAAGCGGGCTGTCAGCGACTTTTCTTTTGTTTCATCATAGTCCAGTTTACCGACGAGGCGGATTTGAGCGGTGGGAAAGTCACGCCGCACCTCGACGGTTTGAATATCAGCCAAGGCCCGCGAGCTTTCACTCATGGATAACTCGCGAGGTCCTGCGTCGGCACCACGGTCATCCATCAACGGGACCAGATCCATGCCACAAATCGGGCAATCACCGGGGACAGGTTGACGGATCTGAGGGTGCATCGAACAGGTCCAGGTGGTGGACTTGGTGGACTCGACCGTTTTAACGGCGGAGTTCGCGCTGCAGTTGGACGGAATCAAATAACGCCCGGATAGCAGACCGACGAACAGGATGCCCATTGAAAGGATGACTTGTTTGTTTTTCATGTCTGTTTAGAATTTTTGATTAATCGATCGTGCCGGTCAGGGCGTTGATGGCAGCGTCGGCTTGGATGACGTTCGCCACCGCGCGTGCCTCATTTAACTTGAGTTCCAGTAGTGCGCGCTCGCTGTCGATCAGTTCGAGCACACTGAGTTGGTCGCTTTCGTAGGCGCTGCGGGAATTCCCCAATGCTTGTTCAGCCAAGGGGATGAGCGTCTCCTGATAGCGCAGCGTGCGCCGAAAACTGTCTACCCGGCTCGCGAGAGTGGCACTGAGTGCGGCTTTGAGCTGAATTAACCGATTCTGATACACTTGCAGCGCGGAGCGTTGTTCTGCCTTCGCCGATTGAATCGCGGCGCGTTGCTTGCCCGGCCAAATAGGCAGGCTGACGGCCACCGAAACATTCCAAGGATCTTTACCGGCATCAGGCGCGGCAGAGCCGTTGTCGCCGACCTGAATGTAATGGATTCCAAAGGTGAAATCCGGATAACGATTCAAGCGACTGAGATTGGCTTGTTGAGACGCACTACCAGTGCGTTGCTTCAATGCGAGTAGTTCCGGGTTCTTTATTTGCAGGGCCTCTTGCAGCGATTGAGCGGATGGGAGCGCCGCGGCTACTATCGGAACCGTAGCCAATTCGCCCAGATTGGATTCCTCGATTGATAACAAGGCGGCCAGTTGTGTGCGTTTGGTGAAGCGTGCTTGCTTATATTTATCGAGTTGATCACGCATGCGCTCGAGCTCGAGCTCAATCCGCAGCAGCGCATTGAGCGACGCCCCTCCCCTCACCCGCTGTTCCACAATCGCGCGCATGTCGTCGATCAACTCGAGATTGGCCTCAGTCGATTGCATCGCCTCGTCCTGATAGACAGCCTCTGAGTAAGCCGTGGTCACATCGCGCCGCAGCGCGAGCAAGCCTTGCTGATGTACATAAAACCAGGTCTGGGCATCGCTCGAGGCGAGCGCCTTGCGGGTGCCGAGTTTCTGCAACCACGGAACTGTCTGGCTCATCGAGTAAATCGCCTCTTGCGGGCCGGTGCGCGTTTCGACGGATTCGCCAAAGTAAATATACTGAACCTTCGGATCGGGTAGCGCCGCAGCACCCGCTATACGTTGCTGTGCCGCGGCCTGCCGTTCGCGCAGGGCATCCAGGCTGAGGTTGGCCGACTCGGCACGCCGAAGCGACTGCTCCAGCGAGAGCGTTTCAGACTGAACCATCGTAGTCAGTAGCCCAAGGCAGGCACTCACGACAACGCCACCACGGGCGTAATGTAAAAGCTTATTCGTATACATGGATCATGATTGGCCATCGGTTCTCCCTAAGTCATCCGCACAAAGTTGCCGGATCAGACTGCATAGTCTGCGCGGCCAATGCGCAGCTCGGAACAACGGATCAATCAGATCCTGTAGACACTATACGCCGGTCCACTAACTTAACCAAAGCTAGGATAAAATCAAACTGCGATCGATTCCTGATAAGAGACAGCGCACGGCGTTGCTGTCGTCCATCGTAAGCAAAGCGCAGTCGAATACGGCGATTCTTCGTCGTTAAGTTGCTTTAGGAGCTAAATCGAAAAGGGTAAAACTAGCCCCCACTCTCAGCCGGCGTCACCGGTTCCAACCGGCGAAACATCTTCACCAGCATGCCGTGCCGCGGAGCGCACAAAAGCACCACCGCGAAGATCAAACCGGCCATCACCGCCATCATCCCGGAGGTCGAGGTGGCATCGACCACACGCGGATCAAGCCCGAGCCAGCCGGGCAGCAGGATCGCTGTCACATGCCCCAGAATCGCCGCCAAGATCGCCAGTACCACACTGATCAGTACCATGAGATCCAATCGGTCGGTCAACAGGTGTGCTGCCGCGGGCGGCACGATCAACATAGCGATCACGATAATACTGCCCACCGCTTCGAACGCCGCAACCGTGGTAATGGCCACCAGCGTCATGAGCAAATAATGCATCACGTTGGCATGGATCCCCATGGTGGTCGCCAATTCCGAATCAAAGGATGAGATCCGCAGTTCCTTAAAGAAAAGAATCACAAACAGCAGATTCACCACACAGACCGGCGCGAGCACCAGTGCCGCACGGGGCACGTCCAAATTGTAGCCGAACAGCTGCGGACGCCAGACGACGTCGAGCGGCGTCAATTCGATCGCCCCATACAACACGCAACTGGCGTCGAGATCGACATGGTCGGCCGCCTGTACGATCAGCAACAGGCCCAACGCAAACAAGGTAGTAAAAACGATCCCCATCGACGCGCCTTCATCCACCTTGCCGAAACGGCTGACCCATTGGGTGAAAATCGCGGTCAGAATCCCCACCACGGCAGCACCGATAAACATGGTCAGACTGG
>DOCS01000177.1 GCA_003503355.1 Opitutia bacterium | reverse complement strand
ATCCCGCTGAGGGCGTGGCTGCAGCTGCTCAATCGCTTCGCGGCTGTGATCGCTTGGTGCTCGGTGCTTTGGTGGTCGCGACAGTCGTCATCGGCATCTATCCAGCAGTGCTACCGATCATTCCATAAACGACGAATTTATGCAGACGAAAAAGCCGAGCTCGTGATGAGCTCGGCTTTTTTTATAAGTGGATGCCTCGTACTAGGCGTTGAGTGCTTGGTCGAGATCGGCGAGTAAGTCCTCGATATCCTCGATCCCGACAGACAACCGCACGAAGTCGGCGGTGACGCCAGTGGACTGTTGCTGTTCCTCGTCGAGCTGCTGGTGTGTCGTCGATGCCGGGTGAATGGCGAGCGACTTGGCATCGCCGATGTTGGCGAGGTGACTGAACAGCTCGAGGCGATCGATAAACTGACGTCCTGCCTCGAGTCCGCCTTTGAGACCGAATCCGACCAGTGCAGCGTAGGTGCCTGGCGTGAAATATTTCGCAGCTGCGGCGTGATGTGCATTGCCGGGCAGCCCGGGGAAATTGACCCAGCTGACTTGATCGTGGTTTTGCAGGAATTCGGCAACTTTGAGTGCATTCGAGCAGTGGCGCTCCATCCGTAGGTGGAGGGTTTCCAGTCCTTGAATGTGGAGGAAGGAGTTGAACGGTGAGGTGCAGTTGCCCGTGTCGCGCAGCCACTGGAGGCGCATCTTCATAATGTAGGCGATGTTTGCCCCGCCGGCTGGCTCGAAGGCTTTGAATGCGTCCCAGTGGACTAGGCCGTGGTAGCTAGGGTCTGGCTCGGTGAATTCTGAGAAGCGACCGCTGCCCCAGTCGAAGTTGCCGCCGTCGACGACAATGCCGCCGATGCTGGTGCCGTGCCCGCCGATGTATTTAGTCAGACTGTGAATCACGATGTTGGCACCGTGTTCAAGGGGGCGACAGACCGCCGGCGAGGCGACTGTGTTATCGATAATCAGTGGTAGTTTGGCTGCGCGTGCGACGGCGGATACCTGCTCAAAGGGGAAGATGTTGAGCCGCGGATTGCCGACTGTGTCGCCGTAGATCGCTTTGGTGTTCTCGTCGATCAATGGCTCAAAGCTGTCGGGGTCTTCGGCATCGGCGAAGCGCACCTCGATGCCGAGTTTCGGCAATGTGTATTTGAACAGTGTATACGTGCCGCCGTAGAGCTGGGCGGAGGAAACGATGTTATCACCGGCGCCGGCGATGTTGAGAATCGCGCTAGTGATGGCGGCTTGTCCGCTGGCGTGGGCCAAGGCGGCGACACCACCTTCGAGTGCGGCGACGCGCTTTTCGAGCACGTCGGTGGTGGGGTTCATGATTCGGGTGTAAATATAGCCGAGCTCTTCTAAGCCAAAGAGTTTAGCCGCATGGTCGGTGTCGCGAAACACGTAGCTAGTCGTCTGATAAATAGGGACGGCGCGTGAGCCTGTTTCTGAGTCGGGTGTATGGCCTGCGTGTAGTGCCAGTGTACCGAAGCCGGGTGTCTTTTTGTGTGTCATAATCTGTTAAAAATTATCGTTAATGGCGTAAAGATACTTACAGGCACGAAGCGTGTTATTCGCTCTGCATCCGTTGGCGGGCATTCACAGCTTCCCATCTGAGGTTGACCGTGTCGTAGAATTGCGCCGCTTCTTCGAGCAGCTGATTGCCGGGGTGTTCCGCATCGCGCAGGACGCGTTTGTATTCGCGAGCGGCGTTGCTATTTTGGCCGTCGGCGTGAAAGGTGCGTGCAAGCAGAGTACGTTTGTCAATCAGGTCGGGGCGCTGTTTGAGGATGAACTCGAGGTGCTGGATCACTTGTTTCGCTGTGAGTGATGGTTCGTCGGCTTGTTGCGCGTTGTCGACCAGCGCTGCCTTGGGCTGCCATACGTCGGGCCAGCGCTCTGTCATTTGTTGCCACATGCGGTTCGTGTCTGCGATCGAATTAGCGAAGGATGCGGTGAGCGTGATTTCGATCAGTAGCAGCATGGAAATGCCGATGAGCCACAGCGGTCTGGCCCCGCGTTTAATGCGTTGCAGGCAACTGCCGAGGCCTGTAACGAGCACTGCGACGAGGAATGGCAGGGCGACATAGAGCCGATGTGCTTCGTGCGCCAGAGTGCCGTCGATAAAATGCCCATTTTGGCTGACCCCGTAGAGGATAAGCAACAGATAGCTGCCCACGCCGAGGAGGATCGCGCGGCTCCACGTTTTTCGAAGGTTGCAGGGGATGAGTACGATTAAAGGCAGTAACAGAACAACGGTGATCAAGTTGATTTGATCTACAGCGCCATCAGTGTTTGCAGGCTGGAATGTATTAAAGAGTCCAAGGTTGAGTGGTAGCAGTGCCTGTCGGGTTAAGAAAGACATATTCTGTCCCGCTTGACTGAGCTGCTCTGCAAAGTCGAACTGGTTGATCGTTTCGGTCCCAGCCGTGTCGGCACTGCCCCCGGCCCAGACGCTGAAAAATAGGCTGATGCAGATCAGCGGAAGCACCCGATTGAAATTCTTGAGCCGCACTTTTTGTTGCTGATAGAAAATGATGAGCGCAAGGATGAGTGGGATCGCGTATGCGGCCGGGTGGATCAGGCAGCCCAGTGCCGTGAAGAGTAGGGTGGCGATAGAGTCCGCAGCATTGCGGTTGCGGATGCCAAAGTAGAGTGCACTCAGAATTACGATCAAGCTGATGATCTCAGTGCGGTAGCCGGACCAGAACAGTGCCTGAATCGTCGCCGGGTGCAGGGCGAACACCAGCGTCGCTGAATATGCCGCTGGCAGTTTGAGCGCCTGCAGACTTTTTAACAACAGGACCGCCGCCAACAGATGGAGCAGGATGTTGATGCCGTGATGAACCGCAGCCGAGGGCAAGGGGATGGCCTGCTCCAGGAAATAACTGCTAATGCTGATCGGGTCATTCTGCCGCAGACTCTCGAGACTCCATGCCGCTTGCCAGTTGGTCATCGACTGATAGGGACTGCGTTCGACTTCATCGTAATCGGACCATAAAAGGTCTGAGCTCAGGAGCGGGCTGAAGACCAGAACTACCAGCATGACCAGTGCGAAATAGGCGCGCAGACGTGCACGCGGAGGTGCCGTGTTCGGCTGCTTGGTTCTCCGCTTGCGGCCTGACTGTGGAGATGCCGCAGGCGCGATCAAATCTCTGCTGCGCGGAATGCGTTGTTCTGTGTTGTGCGGATTGGGCATTACGGCGCAGTCTGAAGTTGGTAGGTGGCGGGGGATTTGCCGCGTTGTCTGACCGCTTGAGCTAGCGCTTCGAGGTCGATTTGTGCTGCGGCTTGCATCTGGTTGCTTGCAAACCAGCCGCGATTCATTTCCACCACGATCTGTATTTGGTCGCTGCGGGAGGCAACGCCGTTTTCATCGTAGGGGTAGAGCGAGTGGACTTCGAGCAGCCGTCCGTCGGCACCGAAATAGGCGAGGTCGAGGGGGATGCGTGTGTTGCGCATCCAGAACGAGCGTGGGCCGGGCTCGTTAAATAAAAACAGCATACCATGGTCGTGCGGCATCGAGTCGCGGTGCATCAGACCCTGGGCGCGCTCGCTGTCCGTCAGTGCGAGCTGCAGTTGAACGGTGCTGCTGCCGATGGTCAGTGGGAAATAGCTGTCGGCGCGTGCTGGCTGTGAAGTTTGCTTTTTCGGTGCGCAGGCACTCAGGAGTAGCAGAACAGCGAGCGAAAAAAGAGAACTGTATCGATGTTTCATAAGTGCCCGTGGACAGTCGGAGCGTGACAGATGGCGCGGTATGCAAAAGAGTCATAGTTGCAACCATTTGTAATGAAAAGTAAATCCTCTGTTATTCGTATTCTTTATGCCTCTTCAGAGCAATCGGCAGACCTGTATTATTTGACCGGTGTGTTCGTGCCGGACCCGTTTTTGTGCTTTGTGGTCGGGCGCCGCTCGACCGCGGTGGTGAACCGCTTGGAATATGGACGGGTGAAGGCACAGTCCCAATGCGACGAGGTATTGCTGTTGGAGGCGGTGCAAGTCGAAGCTGCCGAGGCGCTGCAGATCGACCGCAGTTCGGTGGGCCCTGCCGAGTTGATGCGCTATTTCGCACAGCAGCATGACGCGCAGGCAGTAGAGGTGCCGGAGCTTTTTCCGGCGGTGTATTACGCCAAGTTGCTAGAAGCTGGCCTTCAGCTGCGCGTGGGGGCGGATCCGTTTTTTCCCGCACGCGAAATAAAGACCGATGTCGAGGCAAAGGCGCTGCAACAAGGCAATGCGGCCAGCGCGGCAGGCATTCGCGCGGCTGAGGCAACGTTACGCGCCGCGACCATCGTCGGCAACCGTTTGAAATTCGAGGGCCGCACGCTTACTTCCGAGCGTCTGCGTATTATTATTGATCAAGCCTGCCTCGCCAAGGGGGCTGTTGCGCACAACACCATCGTTGCTGGCGGCAAGCAGGGTTGCGATCCACACGAAGTTGGCCACGGACCGCTCAAGCCGCATGAATTAATTATCGTCGATGTTTTTCCCCGCGTGCAGAAAACCGGCTATCACGGGGATATGACGCGGACTTTTCTCAAGGGCAGGGCGAACGACGCGCAGCGTGCCCTGGTGGATGCCGTGCGCAGCGCACAACAGGCGGCGTTGGCGAGCGTCAAGGCGGGCGTGAGCGGTGCCACCGTACACCGAGCTGCCGATGATGTGTTTCAACAGCGTGGCTATCGCACCGAGCAGCGAGGCGATGGGTTTGTCGGCTTCATTCACTCAACCGGACATGGGCTCGGTCTGGAAGTGCATGAAAGTCCCCGCGTGTCACTGACCGCTGGGCCCTTGCACGCAGGGCATGTGATCACGATCGAACCAGGGCTGTACTATCCCGAGGTCGGTGGATGCCGCATCGAAGACGTCGTGCGTGTAACTACAGAAGGCAGTGAACTGCTGTCCTCGATGCACTATCGCTGGGAGATCAAGTAGCGGCGAGTGCTTAGCGCATGCTGCGGTATTCTCTGGAGCTTGCAGTCTAAATCGTTTGAACGCTTCCTTGGAGCTGGCGATTAGTCCTTGCCTTAATTCACCAGTCGGAGACCTATCGCCTTACTGGTTCCACGGGCATTTTGTCAGTGCCAGCGCCATCCCGCAGGTGTCGGTGATACCGGCAAATGCCAGTCCTGTGCCAACGAAGCCGGGCACGATTAAAAACGCCGGATGGATGAAGGCGCCGAGCAGGGTGCCGGTCAGCACAATCAAACCGGCTGCGATCCGTACTTGCCGCTCGATGGAGATCGCACCTTGACCGTAGGCGATGTCGAGCCCGTGTTCGATCGCAGCTGCGGTGCCGCCTTCCACGACGATGATATGTTGATGACCTGCCTGGATCAGCCGATCCGCAGCAATGCTGGCCCGCTTGCCACTTTGGCATAGAATGTAGACTGGTTCGTCGGTGCCGTGCGCGTTGCAGAACGCCGCCGGATCGAGGCTGTCGAGTGGCTGGAGTTGCGCGCCATTCACATGCGCTGCCTTGAATTCGGCGGGCGTGCGCACGTCAATCACCGTGCTTTGGTTGATCAAAAGTTGCGTGAGCGCCGCAGGGGCAATGGTTTGTGGACTCATAGATTGATAAACGTAGGCAAGTTATCTCGAGGTTCAAGCGGGATCGTCAGTTGAGGCATCGGTCGTTTGGCATCGCGGAGGAGGGGGCGCCAATCCACTGCCAGCACTCGATCGACAGCTTTGTCTCGCTTCAGTGCCCTAAATGCTTGGCGATTTCGATTTCGGCGTTTTAATGCCGCTGTTTTAAGATTTTAACTGAGTCATTCACTCACCATTATGCAAAAAACAGCACTCCTCTCCGTCAGCGATAAATCCGGCCTCGTGCCCTTCGCTAAAGCACTCGTCGAGCAGCACGACTATCGCCTGCTCTCCACCGGCGGCACCGCCAAGCTACTGGAAAAAGAGGGCATCCCCGTCACTGAAGTCAGCGACTACACCGGCTTCCCTGAAATGATGGAAGGCCGCGTGAAGACGTTGCACCCGAAAATTCACGGCGGCCTGCTCGCGCGTCGCGATAAAGCAGATCACATGGCGGCTGCCGCTGAACACGGCATCGACATGATCGACCTGGTCGTGGTTAATCTGTACCCGTTTGAAGAAACCGTCGCCAAGCCGAATGTTACCTTCGAACTTGCGATTGAGAACATTGATATCGGTGGCCCTTCGATGTTGCGCAGTGCGGCCAAGAACCACGCCTCGGTTTCGGTGGTGGTCGACGCTGCCGACTACGACCGCGTATTGGCGGCAATCGGCGATGACGCCGCGCTTTCAAATTTGCGCCGCGAGTTGGCGCTCAAGGTGTTCCAGCGCACCTCGGCCTATGACGGTGCGATCGCCAAATACCTAGAAGGTCAAGTCAACGAGCCGAATCTGGGTGACATCTCGGGAATTCCATCTGAATTAGACATTCAACTGCCTCAGGTAAAGAGCTTGCGCTACGGCGAGAATCCGCACCAACAGGCGGCGCTCTATGGCAGCTTCTTTGAGTGCTTCGAGCAACTGCAGGGCAAGGAGCTGAGCTTCAACAACATCATTGATATTACCGCCGCCACTTACTTGATCGGTGAATTTCAGAAACCGACGGTTGCGATTCTCAAGCACACCAATCCGTGCGGTGTGGCCAGTGCCGATACGTTGGTGGAGGCATGGGGACAGGCCTATGTCACTGACCAACAAGCACCGTTCGGTGGCATCATTGTGGTCAATCAGACGATGGATGCCGACCTCGCTACGATCATTAGCAAGATTTTCTGCGAAGTGATCATCGCGCCTGACTTTACCCCCGCGGCGCGCGAACTGTTTGCCAAAAAGAAGAACCTTCGCCTGATGATCGTCAAAGATAGCCTGCCAGCCGACTCACTGCAGGAAATGCGTTCGGTAGTGGGCGGTGTGTTGATCCAAGATCGTGACACCATGCCCGATCGTCCGAGTGACTGGCAGGTGGTTTCCAAGCGCCAGCCCACTGCGGAGGAAATGCGCGCTTTGGTGTTCGGCTGGAATGTGGTCAAGCATGTTAAGTCCAACGCCATCGTGTACGCAGGTTGCGAACGCACGCTCGGTGTCGGCGCCGGCCAAATGTCGCGTGTGGACAGTTCTAAAATCGCAGTGTGGAAAGCGGGCGAAGCCGGATTGTCACTGAGTGGTTCGATCGTTGCATCCGATGCATTCTTCCCCTTCGCCGACGGCCTGATCGCCGCCGCCGAAGCCGGTGCAGTTGCCGCGATTCAGCCCGGTGGTTCGGTGCGCGACGAGGAAGTCATCGCCGCCGCCGACGAGCGCGACATGGTGATGGTCTTCACCGGCAAGCGTCACTTTAAGCACTAAGCGATTCGCGTAGTTAGCTTTTTAGCAGGCCGAGTGGAAACACTCGGCCTTCTTTGTGTGTGCAGCCTAGCGGAGTTGCCTGGCAGTGCTTATCTGGTCTGTACTTTCGCCTGTAGCTGGCAAATGTTGATTATCGATTCACGGAACACTGCCATCTGAGCCTTCAGTGCCTTTTAATGACCTATCCCTAAGAGCGGTAGGTCGAAGAATGGATGAACCACAGAAAACACAAAAGTCACAAAATTGATTCCGTGGTTCTGTTCTGTAATTTGTGTGCTTTTTGTGGTTCGAAACCTTTCGAGTGCTTGTCCCGA
>DOCS01000175.1 GCA_003503355.1 Opitutia bacterium | reverse complement strand
AGGTGTTGTTTGTTCAGCAGCTCGGCTTGGGTCTTTGCCTGCTCCTGTTCGTGCGTGGCTTGTTCGGCAAGTTGCGCTTTAAAATCCCGTGCTGACTGGCGCACAGATTCGCCGGTTGTGCGGACGAGTGGGAGCCTGGCTTCGATGGCTTGGTCCGCGTGGTGCTCGGTGAGCCAGTTGCGGATGGTTTGCTCGGATTTGGAGGTCTGCTGCTGTGTCGCGACCAGGGTGCTTATCTGCGAAGCTTTGGCGCTGATGGCGGATTGGACCGCCTGTTGGGTGCCCACGAGGCGCTGTGCGGTGGCGTTTTGTTGCTGTTGCGCGTTGTGTGTGAGTTCGGTCAGCTCGTCGCTGAGCGTCTCGAGTTGGCGCGTGTGTGTATTGAGCTCGATTAGGCCCGCTTGAAAGGGTTGCGTTGCTTGTTGACGGCTCAGTCGCTCACGCGTGGGTGCGAATGCGCGATCGGCGGCCTGCCAGCTGAGTAAGTCCTGTTTGGATTGCGCCAAGGATTGATTGAGTTGCTGCTGCGTCTCAAAGCGCTGTAGCTGGGCTTGTACTGCCTTGAGCTCAGACTTGGCGGTCGTAATCTCGCGTGCTTTACCAGCCTGTTCGTCCTGCAACTCGGCAAGTACTGCGTCTGATTTGAGCGCGACGCCGTCGAGTTGCGATTTGGCGGTCTGAATCGCCTCGTCGTGTTGACGCTCGATCTCAAAGGCTTTCTTGCTAATGCGCGAGTAGATCTCGGTGCCGGTGATCTTTTCGAGCAAGTCGCCGCGCTCGTTGTCATTGGCGTCGAGAAATTCTTTGAAGCGGCCTTGAGCGAGGAGCACGGACCGCAGAAAGCGATGGTAATCGAGTCCGGTGAGCGACTCTACCAAGAGATCCGCTTCTTTGAGCTTTTCGGCCAGGATCTCACCGCTGCCCGCCTTGGCGATTTCGCGCTTGGGGCCCTGTAATTTGCCGTCGGGCTTTTTGCGGGCTCGGGCACGTGTCCATTTGGCGGTGTAGCGTCCTTTACTGCATTCAAATAAAACCTCTGCCGCGCACTCACCGGTGCCGCGGGTCATCATTTCGCCGGGATTGGCTTCTTTGTCGTAGCGGGCGGCCTTGCCGAACAGCGCGAGGGTGATGGCATCGAGAAGGGTGCTCTTGCCGGCGCCAGTGGGACCGGTGATCGAGAAGATGCCGGCTTCGCTGAGCAGGCCGTTTTCCAAGTCGATACTGTGCTCGCCTTTGAGCGAATTGAGATTTTGAAAAGTGATTTTGAGAATTTTCATCGAGCGTCGTCCTCCTGTACTGCGTTGAGCACGTGATTAAAGTATTGCTTGAGGGCATCGGCCGCGAGGTCGCCATCGTAGCCTTCGATGCGTTTCTCGAATACCGCGAAGGGCTTCCATTCGCTGATCGCTTTACTCGATTCGGAGGGAAGGTTGCCGAGCTGAACGTCCTTGAGCTGACGCCCGACTTTGAGCACCACCGCGGATTTGGCTGCAGCGGCGGATCTGATCTGATCGTTGATCAGTGGGCTGATATCGCCCTCGGTCAGAGTGACTTCAATCCATGGATCGAGTTCGTCGTCGCTCACGCTGAGCTCCTGAATGGCGAGTTGCACGGTATCGGCACTGCCTTTGAAGCGTAGCAGCCGGCGGGCCAAAGGAATGGTGATGGTAGACTGTGTCAGGCTGTGGTCGTCCGCGATGGTTAGCAGGCGCATCTGCTTGTCGGTGGACTCTGAGAAGCTCAGAGGGATGGGGCTGCCGGAGTAGCGGATGTGCTCACTGTCGCCTACCGCTTGCGGCTGGTGTAAGTGACCGAGCGCCACGTAGTCGAATTCGTGCGGAAATTGGTCGGCACTGATGCTGCCCAGGTTGCCAATATGGATCGAGCGTTCACTGTCGGACAGACGTCCGCCGACGGCGGTGAGGTGACCGGTGGCGATGCACACCTCGTTGGCCGGGGCGGCGACTGTGCTGAGGGTTGCGAGGGTACGATAGGTCTCGACGATGCCGGCTTTGGTGCGGGCTTCCATGGCATCGAAGCTTTCGCCCTCAATCGCGCGGCGCACGTCGCGGTCGCGCAGGAAGGGGATCGCCGCAATGCAAAGCCGTTTGCCATTGCGCTCAAAACGAAGGATCGCGTCTTCAGGCGCGTCGGGAATCCGACCGACCACATGAATGTTGAGGTTCGATAGAATTGTGCGCGGGGCGTCGAGATGGGGGGCAGAGTCGTGATTGCCCCCGACGATCACAGCCTCGCAATGCTTGAGCGCATACAGCCGCGTCAGGAAATCGTAGTACACTTGCTCCGCGGCACGCGGCGGGTTGGCAGTGTCGAAAATGTCGCCGGCGATGATGAGTAGGTCGATGTGGCGCTCCGCAATCTGCGCGAGCAGGAAGTCTAGGAACAGGCGTTGCTCTGCGAGTCGGTCGCGGTCGTAGAAGTTTTGACCGAGATGCCAGTCGGCGGTGTGTAAGATTTTCATGGAGTGGGAAAGCGATGCAAATTGGATCTCTCGTTGCGATTGGTCACAGCAATACTAATGGAAGTTTCAGAGGATTGGGGGACTGGAAATACTTATCTCAGCATTAAAAAATCAACTCATCAATGAAACGCAAAGCTAGGCGCTCTCAGGCTGACTTGGCCAATTTTAAGAAGCGTGTCGGTGCCAGGCTATCGCAGCATCTTAATGATGCGGCTGGGTCGGCGTGTGTGTGTTGATTTGCAAGTTAGCTATGGAGTGTTTGTTGCTTCAACTTCAAGACGGAGGAAGCCTTTTAAACCATTTGTATAGGGGATGTTTAGTTGTCTGATTTGCAGTATATCGGAACCAGATTCGGGGTGCGCAGTATCATTCCAGGTGATCCAGTTGACTAGATCCGTAGAATATTTTCCGGTTACAGTGACACTGTCAGATCGGCTATAGTCGACTCGATACACTAAGTTGAGACTGGTATTGTTGGCTTCCGCTGTGGGTATATAATCCCCGT
Organism: Opitutia bacterium; assembly: GCA_003503355.1. Classification (GTDB taxonomy): domain Bacteria; phylum Verrucomicrobiota; class Verrucomicrobiia; order Opitutales; family Coraliomargaritaceae; genus Lentimonas. The sequence goes on along the minus strand of DOCS01000175.1, from coordinate 4,959 downwards.
TGGTAGCATCTGGATTGTTGCCGAAGGCATATTCCGCAAGGTTTGTCATGCCATCTTGGTCCGGATCCATAAGATCTCCACTGACATTAGGTTCATTCAATTCGGTCGGGGTGAAGTGGATCATTTTCCAGTTTCCGATCTCACTGACTGCATCTGAGACCCAGATCACTTGATCTATCCAGGCTGTGTCTGTTCCTTCACTAGCACCAACGTCCTTAGCATATTTCCATGTCAGGGTGTGAGCTCCGGCCTCGATGAGTTGTTCGTGAAAGGTCCAATCCACCTCTCCGCTGACTGACAATTGTTCACTCGTATCGACCATGAATTTGAGGAAATCATAGGTTCCTTCACTCGAAACTTTATAGTAAAAAGAGAGTGTCCCGGGACCTTCCACGCTGATCGAAAGACTGGAGGATTCGTTATCAATAATGGCACCGGCTTGAAGTGAATCTTCGCCGTCGTGTGTGAAATCGGCGGTCCATCGCCACTTTGTGTCAGCAGGCCAATTGAGACCTGCAAAATCGGCTGCGCTTGCAATGGGATCGTCAAGTGTCAGCGGTGTGAAGGTGACTTGATCCACCCAGACTTGGTCGCTGCCGCCATCATCCTGAGTATCTTTCGTATAGCGCCATGCGATTTTGTTAGAAGTGTTGTTAGGTAGGTAATATACGTATTTCTTCCATTCTTTACGTCCGCTCAGCCTCAGTATCCGTAGGCCATTCACAGTCACTTCTAGAAAGTCATAATCGACTTCAGTGGAGGTTTTGGCCCAGAATTCGAGGATTCCAGATTCGGTCACTGTTGTGCTAAATGCGGTAGACTCGTTATGTGCGATTTCGGGTGATTGTAGTGCGTCCGATTCGTCTGCAGTAGTGGCGACCTGATTGGTCCATAGGGAAGCGCTGCCTGCGGGTTCAGCGTCAAAGATCTGGACACTATTATCGAGCGCATTCCCGTAAGCAGTGGAATAGGGGTCGATCACCGATAGAGTCAGAACGGCGCTAGTTGTGCCTGCTGCATTGCTGGCACTGATGCGGATGCTGGAGACGTCGACTGCGCTTGGTGTGCCTGAGATCAGGCCGGTATCGCTATCGAATGTGAATCCATCTGGGAGACCAGTCGCTGTGTAACCAGTTGGGTTGTTTGATGCCTCGATTTGGTAACTATAAGGTCGTGAGACGAAGGCAGCTACGTCTAGTTGGCTTGTAATAGCAGGTGGCTGGTCATCTATGGTTAGTGTAAGTGTGGCGCTAGTTGTTACAGAGCTATTGGTGGCACTGAGTGAAATTTGAAAGGTGCCATTGGTAGCGGGAGTTCCGCTGATTGTCCCCGTCGCGCTGTCAAAGCTTAAGCCTGTTGGTAGGCCAGTCGCGTTGTAAGCGCCAACCCCCTCTAGGGCTAGAACTTTAAAATAGAAGGGCGCTCCGATCGTGCCACTGGCTTCAGTTGCACTATGGAATACTGGGGCTGCCAGCGCCGTTACGTCTGCACCATAGATCGTTAAACTAACTGCATCAATTGTGCCGGTTTCGCCGGTTGCAGAGTCCACGACTGTTAGCCTCCATGTGCCTTGGGCTTCCTCTCCCCAGTTGTGGACGCTCATAAAGGTCCAGTTGTCGTAGTTGGCTTCACCGTCAAACATCACTTCTGGTTTGCCGAGAATACTCAGCGTACCTGAAGGTGAAATGAGTGACACGGTCAGGTTCGAGCGATTGGGGTGAGTGATCGTGGCTGTGACAGTGACGTGCTCAACTCTGATGTTATCGTTCGCCGAGATCGAAAAAGTCTTTTCAGCTCCGGCTGTGGAATTATCAGGAATCGTGACGTTGGAGGCGGCTTCGGTAGTGGTAATGGTTTGATGCGTGCCAAGGTTCGTCCAGCTTTGGGCGACTTTCACCGCAAGTGCCGCATCGATCAATCCAGCCCCAAAATCGTGGCTAAAGTGAATGCCCGCCCCATTGATCCGCCAACCAGAGTCACTCGGGCTCACTTGTCGCGCTGAGCGGATTAAAATATCCTGCACATCGCGCCAACCTAAATTAGGGTTGGCTTCCAGCATAAGTGCAATGACTCCCGCGGCCAGCGGCGTGGCTGAAGAGGTCCCGCCGAAGCTGTAGGTATAGCCGCTGTTGATCGCGGTGGTGGTGATACCTTGGTCTGAGGAGCCGTCATCGGACGGTGCAGAGACCACTTTGGCAGCACCAGGCTCCGAATAGTAAGCGCGCGCGCCTTTGTCATTAACAGCACCGATCGCGATTGTGTAAATGGAGTTCGCATAGCCATCATAGTTGACGTTGTCGCCGTCTTCACCGTTGCCAGCCGCCCAGACATGGATGGTGCCATAACCGTCTCGACCCAACTGGGTGGAATTTTTGAAGGCAGCTTGAACCAACGGTCCCGCCGCTTCGAGTGCTCCCTCTGCATCATTGGGTCCCCAGCTGTTGCTGTTAATATCGGTTGGCCAATTTATGGCTTCAGCTTCAGCTGCATCGTCGGTTGCCTCTGCAATCAGCCGCAGTCCGACCAATTGAGCGCCCGGTGCTGCTCCGGTTCCACCTTGATTATTATTCGCGACTGCAGCTATCACCCCCGCGCAGGGAGTGCCATGGCTATCTTCAGCCCCCGGCGACGGGTCATTTTCAGCACCAGTATTCCAGTTGTGGTGCAGGGTGTTGTCCGTGTTGGCGGCAAGGTCCGGGTGGTCAAGTTGGAGTCCGTCATCAACGACGCCGATAGTAATACCAGCGCCTGTGTAGTGACTCCACAAGGACTCTATGTTCACATCGACCCCTGTGCTGCCGCCATTGTCTCCAGTGTTTTTCAGGTGCCATTGGTACCCGTCATTACTTGCTGAATAGCGATACAGTGGATCGTTTGGGGCGGCTCTTTTATTTCTATATTTAGCTAAGAGTGGGTTGGCCGACTGAACGCCTTTGAGTGCTCGAACTGCTACTAATTCGGCAAGTGAGTCGCCAGCAGATGTGAATTCGAGTATTACAAATTGCGGCGCATAACTGGGCATTTGGTACTGAGTTGCGTTGCTTTGTAAAAAGATACTTTTTGCCGAGCTACCGACGTTCATCTCGACCAATATTTTTCGAGTGAGAATACGCTGATTACTACGGCTGCGGCTTGCTCCTTCAGGATATAAGACCAGATTAAGTTGATCCTTGGAGTCGTCATTTTTGCGTGCTGCCCGACGGATTAAACTGCGGTTATCATTTTCGGCGCTGAATTGCTTGAGATGAGCAGCGGAACCATCTTCCGGCAGGCAGTAAAGCTCGTCTGTTGAAAGTACAAACGATTGTTCGCGCCCACAGTCCACAATCTGGTACGATTGTGGTTCGGCCAGAGCATATGCAATTGTTGCCGTTAGGAATAAGACGAGAAACTGGATGGCACGACCAAAGCGCATAGGAAAGTTGCAACGATAGGTCTGAGCTAAGCTGCTCGCAAACCTTTTAAGCGGTCCGAGTCCTTCCACCTTTGAAGCCTCACTCGTCAATCACGAAATCTGCCAGCGTCCGCGTTTCCGAGCTAAAGCGGACGCCCGCTACGAGCGGCGTCTACTTTCTTCTGTGCGTTGCCGACCTTACACCTCAGCAGCCCGCGTGAACACTGCGAGCTGCTTGCAGACGGATCACGCTACAACTCGAGCGCCCCCCGATTACAGCGGCCTTCAGTCAACCAAACCACCGCATGCGTCAACAAACGCCAGTCCAGCGATGGCTTGCCAAGCCCTTTTTTGTCGGCATCTAAATAGCTGGGATACGCATTGCTACCGCGGGACTCGATCAATAGGTCATCCGGATATTCAATCTTCACTTCCCATTGATGCCCATTCAAAGCGACCGGATTCGTGTAACCCGATTGCCACCGTCCGGCTTGTAACAAGTCCAAAGCTTGGCGAAACGATCCCCAGCACTCAAGGGACGGTATCGCAATTGGTTCCTCATCCAACTCACTGGTCTCTGAATAGTACAAGCAGCTGCCGCGCAGCTCTACCGTACTCATCATCCCCATACTGCCTTGCGTCATATAAAAAGTAGTCGGCAGTACCTGCTGGTGCTTATCCTGCGTAAGACGATTGAGTGAATGCGACTGAACTTTTCGAGTCTTTGTCATAGCAGTGTCTTTGAGGTGATGTATTTAGTATGGCGTTTCAGCGTACAGATAAAACCGCCGGGACTCAGCTCGCTGGGCGCCGCATCTCTGGCGACACATAATCCATATCGAACACACATACCATACGGTCGACGAGTCGGGACCGCCGCCGGATCGGGTGTTCGCAAAGCAGAGATGGCCTGGTGGTCTTCGCTCGTTGTGTTTGTGGTATAAGTCACCGTAATCGTTTTAAGCACCCTTTAGGCCAGTTAAGGTCGTGTTGACATAAATGCGTAAATAAAAGCAAACCGAAGTCCCAAAGCCTAAATCTAGTAAAGGTAAGGGGCTATTGGCATCTCGCTGCAGAGAGATTTTAGGGGCATTAAATTGCCCGACTTGCAGCGGCGAGGCTTGTTGCGATTTTGGATCCACTGATCCGTTGCCCCGTCACTGGGCAGAATAAATTAAAATGACAGAGCGCGAGGGCTAGAATCTCCATTTTTACAGTATAACCAGAGGGTCGGACATTTATGGACCTACCAGAGTATTTTTTAGAAATAAGCAATTTAACAGAGACCTCTAACTGGCACTGTCCCAATAGGGTCCATTTGCTAGCTGCTGACCGGTTTTGTTAAGATGCTGAATGGATCGAAAGGAATGACTGTTTGAAGCAATCAAACAAGACACTGGCTCAGGAGGTGGACGAATTTTAGAAGCGACCGAGGTCTCGCGAAGCGGCGTTGCGACAAGCAGCGATGCTGCGTCAGGGAAGCAGCGAGGAGGCTAAAGGGGTCCTTCCTAATCTATCCGGGCAGCGCACGACCAGCTGCTAGCCGAAGCAATGACAAGTGCCAG
>DOCS01000229.1:7840-20203 GCA_003503355.1 Opitutia bacterium | reverse complement strand
CTATCACCAAGGAAAAGATCCAGTAAGCTTCAAGGCGACTTGTTTTCACTTTTTGGGTGAAATTGAAGCTATTTTCGGCATCTGGCTCATCCCATTGATGTTGTGCATTACGCTCATCCACGGCTGGCACTCGGCAACTGATTACATCGATACCCGCAACTACACCGAACCGCTGTTTGTGGTCGTCATTATGGCGATCGCCGCGTCCCGACCGGTTGTGGCTTTTGCGGAAAGTGCCCTCAGTCTGGTAGCCAGTTTAGGTAAAAAGTCGCCGGCTGCCTGGTGGCTTTCGATTCTGATCATTGCGCCGCTGTTGGGGTCTTTCATTACCGAGCCAGCGGCGATGACGATTGCGGCCCTCTTGCTGGGGCACCAATTCTACTGCTATAACCCAACTCCGACTTTCAAGTACGCCACTCTGGGCCTGCTGTTTGTTAATATTTCGGTCGGTGGTACGCTCACTCACTTTGCCGCGCCGCCTGTGTTGATGGTCGCGAGCAAGTGGGATTGGAACATGCCCTTTATGTTCACCCATTTTGGCTGGCGTGCGATCATCGGCATTCTTGTCGCGACCACGATTTACTTCTTCATCTTCCGTAAGAGCTTCGACAGCTTAAATGAAAAAGCCGCTGCAGCTGCAGCGGGTGCGACCACTGAGAAAGAGGAGGCCGCTCCGGTTTGGATCATTGGGGTGCACCTGGCATTCCTAGCGTGGACGGTGTTCACGCTACACCATCCTGCGCTTTTTGTGGGCGGATTCCTGGTCTTTATCGCCTTTACCATCGCAACCGACCATCACCAGTATGCGATTTCACTGAAGAGCCCGGTGTTGGTTGGCTTCTTCCTTGCTGGCCTCGTGACTCACGGTGGCCTTCAAGGCTGGTGGATTGCGCCGGTGCTCTCTGCGCTGGGCGAAGTGCCACTGTTTATCGGTGCGACCGTACTGACCGCGTTTAACGACAATGCTGCGATCACCTTCCTGGCCTCGCAAGTACCGGCCTTTGATCAAGTGAACGCACCGGACCTCAGTCGCGCGATTGCGCTTCAATACGCAGTTGTTGCCGGTGCCGTGACTGGTGGTGGTTTGACTGTGATCGCCAATGCGCCGAATCCTGCAGGTCAAAGTATTCTAAGCAAATATTTCCCCGAAGGCAGCGTTTCTCCGCTCAAGTTGGTGCTTGGTGCGCTGTTTCCGACGCTGATTATGGCTGTGATGTTCATGTTGTTGCCGCATTAATCGGCAGACACGCTTTAATGTAAAAGGGCGCAGCTTCGGCTGCGCCCTTTTTTTGCTTTATAGGACGGATCGCTGGACAGGCGTCGCTTCATTCTGACCGCGATCGGATTGTTTCTGGGATTGCCGACCAAGCGTAGGAACCGTCTTCATCGAAAAACCGCGGCCGCTTGCGCTTGCGCTGCGATCGGGGCGTTGTTTTGGTTGTCGCGTGGATTTTAAACTCACTAGTGACTACACCCCGCAAGGCGATCAACCCGCCGCGATTGGTACACTCATCGATTCGGTGCGCGCGGGTAACAGTCGCCAAACGCTACTAGGCGTCACGGGGTCGGGTAAAACATTCACCATGGCGAATGTGATTCAGGAATTGCAGCGCCCGGCCCTAATTCTGTCCCACAATAAGACCCTTGCGGCACAACTGTATTCGGAATTCAAAGCCTTCTTTCCTGACAATGCGGTCGAGTACTTCGTCAGCTTTTACGACTATTATCAGCCAGAGGCTTACATCCCGCAGACCGATACTTATATTGAGAAGGATTCTTCGATCAATGACGAGATTGAGCGTTTGCGCATTGCGGCTTCGTCATCGTTGATCAGCCGCAACGATGTGATCGTCATCGCGAGTGTGTCTTGCATCTATGGGCTGGGCTCTCCGGAGGATTTCAAGGAGATGATGATTCCATTGCAGGTGGGGATGGCAATCGCGCGGGATGATTTCCTAGAGCGTATGGTGGAGGTGCAGTATGAGCGCAACGATGTGTCCTTTAACCGTGGCACGTTTCGTGTGCGTGGCGACGTGGTCGACATTTTCCCTGCCTATATGGAAACCGCGATTCGTGTCGAATTCTGGGGCGATGAAATCGAGAGCATCTGCGAACTCGATCCGCTGACGGGCGAAACCGGCGGGGTGTTGGACATCTTCAACCTGTATCCGGCCACTCAATACGCGACGCCGAAAGATAAGATCGCAACCGCGGTCACGCAGATTCGAGCGGAATTGGAAGAGCGTGTGGCCTGGTTCGAATCGCAAAACCTACTACTCGAGGCGCAGCGCATACGTATGCGCACCGAATATGATATCGAGCTGCTGCAGGAGATGGGGTTCTGCACCGGTATTGAAAATTATTCGCGTTACCTCTCTGGCCGAAAGCCCGATGAGCGTCCTTTTTGCCTGATCGATTTCTTTCCGAAGGATTTCCTGGTTTTTATTGACGAAAGTCATGTTACCTTGCCGCAAGTGCGCGCCATGTATAACGGCGACCGCGCACGCAAAGAGCGCCTGGTGGAGTACGGCTTTCGCCTGCCATCTGCGCTGGATAATCGTCCGCAGAAATTAGAAGAATTTGAAGCGATTACGGGGCAGACCATCTATGTGTCCGCAACGCCTGCGGCGCATGAGATCGAAGTTTCGAAAGTGGTTGCTGAACAGGTGATTCGTCCAACTGGTCTAATCGATCCTGGGATGGAGATTCGTCCGATCAAGGCCCAAGTCGAAGACTTTATCGGCGAGGTGCGCAAAGCGGTCGAGCAGGGCGAGCGGACACTGGCGACTACCTTGACCAAGCGCATGTCCGAAGACCTGACGGATTATTTGCGCGAGGCGGGGCTGAAGGTCGAGTACCTGCATTCCGATATCGATGCGATCGAGCGCGTTGAGATCCTGCGTCGCTTGCGTTTGGGCGAATTCGACGTGCTGGTGGGGGTCAATTTATTGCGCGAAGGCCTGGACCTCCCTGAAGTTGCGCTGGTAGCCATTCTGGATGCCGACAAAGAAGGCTTTCTGCGCAGTGCGACCAGCCTGATCCAAACCTCCGGACGCGCCGCACGACACGAGAAGGGCCGCGTCATTCTGTATGCTGATGTGATGACCAACTCGATACTCAAGACCTTGGAGGTCACGGAGGAGCGCCGCGAAAAGCAACTCGCCTACAATCTGGAACATAATATCACACCCGTGGGCGTGAAGCGTGCCATTGACGACAGCCTGCAAGCCCCTGGAAAGCGCTTTGACGAAACCGAGAGTCACGACCAGTTGGTGGCAGAGTCGGGTGATGTCGATGTGGCACACGTCATTGCCGAGATGGAAAGCGAAATGCTGGAAGCGGCGCAGAAATTGGAATTTGAAAAAGCGGCGATATTACGCGATCAAATCGAGACCCTGCAAAGCGGCAAGCACGGTGGCGGTGCCAGTGGTGGCGCCAAGGCCAAGCCGCACAAGCGCAAAAAATCACAGTACAATGCCAAAGGCTTACCCAAGAAGCGGCGCTGAGCTTCAAGCAAGAGGTAAGTGAGTTCTACTGTTGATCGCTGAGTTGACCTCTGCGGTCAGCCTAATCCAGTAAAACCAAGTGATCGCTATGGACGATGACGTTGGAGGGGTGCTTGGGGAGGTCGGCTTGACTTGCTTCTATCGTGAGCCCGCGCATGGCTGCTAGCTCGTCGGCATTGATGCTGGCTAGGCCGTGGGCGATCGATTCGCCCGCAGTGTTGCGGATTGTAATGACATTGCCTGCCTCGAAATTTCCGTCACTTGCGGTAATGCCGGCGCAGGACAGGCTCTTGCCGGATTGGAGGATGGCTTCGGCGGCACCTGTATCGATGGTGACGCTGCCGTGGGTGTGGTCTTGAATCGCGATCCAGCGCTTGTGCGACTTGATTGGTACCTTGCTGGGGGCGAAGTAGGTGCCCACACTTTGACCGGCGAGGAGCTTGTTGAACAGCTCGTCATCTTGACCGCTGCCGATGATCACACCGCAACCGGCGCGGTGCGCTATTTTGGCAGCAGAGAGCTTGCTGACCATGCCACCGACGGAAGTGACTTGATTGGTGCCTTGTGCCATGGCCTCGATCGTTGGCGTGATCTTTTCGACCAGTGGAACGACTTCGCCGGTGCCTTTCATATCGATCAGTCCAGGGATATTAGACAGTATGAATAGTTGCTCGGCGTTGGTTACGCTAGCAACCAGTGCGGACAAGGTGTCGTTGTCGCCGAATTTGATTTCGGCCGCACTGACGGTGTCATTCTCGTTGACGATCGGTACCGCACCATGGACGAGCAGGCGCTCGACTGTATTGAACACCGCGTTGTGGCGGTGTCGTGCGCGCAAGTCCTCGCGGGTGAGGAGGATTTGCGCCACAGTGAGTCCGTGCGGGACAAAGCCCTTTTGCCAGGTGTTAATTAGAATGGTTTGCCCGACTGAGGCACAGGCTTGCAGGGTGGCGAGGTCTTTCGGACGCTGTTCCAAGCCGAGTTGCCCCATGCCTAAGCCAACCGCGCCAGAGCTGACGAGGATGACCTCAATTCCACGGTCACGCAACGCTTTGACCTGTTGGCAAAGCGTGGCGATGCGTGCGGCGTCCAAATCACCGATGCCGGAGGTTAAGACGCCGGTGCCGAGTTTGATGACAACTCGCTTGGCTTGTTTGAGCGGGACCACTTGAGGATTAGGCACTAGCAATGACTCGGAAAAACAGGATTCGGTTGGTTGGGAATACTGACTTCTGCAGTCTATTTTCTGTCTATGCTGCGATTAGACTTTTTTGAGGTCTGCTTCCTTGCCGGCCAAGTACTGGTTGATGTTCGCGATGTAATCGTCGTGCGCTTTCTGCACGTCTTTTTCGTAGCGCTTGAAATCATCTTCGGAGAGGCCGTCGCTTTTAGCGGCTTTAAACAGGTCGAGTGCATCGCGGCGCGCTTGACGCACGCGGACGCGGCCATCTTCAGCCATGTTGCCTGCTGTTTTGGCCAATTCTTGGCGGCGTTGACCAGTCAATTCGGGTACGGGCACGCGCAGAATGCCGCCGTCGACCATTGGGTTGAGGCCGAGGTTGGCTTCCTGGATGCCTTTTTCAACATCGCGGATCACGCTCTTGTCCCAAGGCTGAACCATGATTGTCTTGGCGTCAGGCGTGGTGACTGCCGCGACTTCTTTGAGCGAGACGGTGCTGCCGTAGGCGTTCACACGAACACTGTCCAGCATTGTAGGCGATGCCTTGCCGGTGTGGAGACTGCCGAACTGGTTGAGCGTCTGCTCGATTGCTTTTTTGAGGTCTGCAGTCAGCGTGTTGAGGATGTCTTTGGGTTCCATAACTTAAAATGTGTGGGTTGTTGAAGTAAGTGAAGCGTGTGGATTAATTAACAAGTGTGCCAATTTCTTCTCCCATCACGGCACGGAGAATGGATCCGGACTCGTGCATGCTGAAGACTAGGATCGGCATCTTATTTTCCATGCAAAGGGAGAACGCAGTGGAATCCATCACATTTAAGCGGTCGCGGAGTGCGTCGATATAGTTGAGCTTGTCGTATTTGACCGCATCATCGTACTTGTTGGGGTCTTTGTCGTAAATGCCGTCAACCTTGGTAGCCTTCATCAGCATGTCGGCGCCGATTTCGCTGGCGCGAAGAGCCGCACACGTGTCGGTTGAGAAGTAGGGGTTGCCGGTGCCGCCGGCAAAGATGACGACGCGACCGCGCTCCAAGTGGCGGGTGGCTCGACGGAGGATAAAGGGTTCCGCCAGCTTATCCATTGGGATCGCACTTTGTAGACGAACGGTAACGTCCAACTTTTCAAGGCAGTCCAAAAAGGCTAGGCCGTTGATCACAGTGGACAGCATGCCCATGTGATCGCCAGTGGTGCGATCCACGCCACGCATTTCTGCGCCGCTGAGGCCGCGGAAAATATTACCACCGCCAATCACGAGGCCGACTTCGACGCCGATCTGGGCAATTTTTTTGACCTCTTCGCAAATCGAAAGAAGGATCTTAGCGTCGATGGGATCGCCCTCTTCGGTGTTGCGTAGCACTTCGCCACTCAACTTTAAAATGATACGTTTATATTTCGGCTTAGCGCCAGTTTGGTCTGAAACATCCATTAGCGCCGTTTTAAACGCACTTTATGCTATGACGTCAACCCATCGATGGGTGATGAAGCGCAAAATAATGAACGAACGGGCTTTAAATTATTAAGGCTGCGAATCAGATTTAAAAAAATGAAATTTCTTAAATTGAGGGCTTGACGGGTGAGGAATCATTTCTACTGTTCGGCATCTCAATAGGCCTATGGTGTAATGGTAACACTACTGTTTTTGGTGCAGTCATTCGGGGTTCAAATCCCTGTGGGCCTACCATTTTTAAGATCCCTGCTGATTCGTTCAGCAGGGATTTTTTATTTCACCGTCCTTGTACGGGAATGGCATGCTGGGCAACCGCTGTTGCGTCAGCGTCGCAAAACGGCGATAGCTGATTTTCTCGTTATTTCCCCGCGAATCGATGATCAATCTAAAGGGGCGACATGAGCCGAGATGGCAAAAGATGTAGCGTGCCGCTTATAGTAACTCCAGTGCCTTTACAGCAGTCAGAATTCGAAGCGGAGCTTGTTGGGGTGTAGCTCGGCGAGAATTCTTTAGCAAACGAAGTCTGCGTCAGCTGATAGTCGTCCGCATTGTGATAGGGTCTAGCTGCTACAGCGGCACTGGAAATGCCGATGAAGAATTGGCGCTCACTGCTCGCTAGACTTCTACCTGGATCGTCGCACCCAGTTGCCCGCTAAGCGAATGATTCGCACGAAGCACATGCAGGCTTGGGAATTCAACGTTTCACTGTTCCCTGTAAATCGCTGATGAATTATGCTTTTATGCACTCATCCCGAGTTGAGTCTTGATCCAGTCTTTGATCCCTTCGGCTGCTTCGGGTCCTTGGGTAACTACTAGATAGATAATGTATGCATATAGGAAGACCGCTGCGCAACCGATGGCGAAGGCGCCGATCGCGAGTAAGCCGTCATCTTCGGAGAGGCCGATGCCAATCAGGAAGATGACCATCGCTGGCATGGTATTGGTCAGTGGTATTGGTAGCATCATCAGGCATGCCATGACGACGATGACGATGGCGAGTGCGGATTGCCCGGGCCGAGAGCGAATCCATTGCTGGCGGGGACGGATAAGATGCTCGATAGCGCGAAGGAATTTGCTGGCAGCACCGATCATCTTGTTCGCGAGTGCAGGTTTGATTCGAATCGATAGCAAGCGTGCAGGCAGCCACACGGTTTGCCGGCCGAGGAGCATTTGCAGGGCGATCAAAGCGATGACGATACCGAAAGGGGTGCTGTATCCGGGCGCAGGGACAGGCAGGGCGCTGGGCAGTGAGAGCACGACCAGCAGTAGGCCGAAGCCTTTTTCGCCCACGGCATCGGTGATTTCGCCAATGGAGGGGCCGTTCTCATGTTCACTGGCGAGGGTGCCTTCCAGCGTAGCAGCGAGGGAGGTGTGGGCGGTGTCGTTTGCGGTCGTTTGCATGTTGCGCTTCAGGGATTATGTACAAGGCTGATGTATTGGATGCAAGGAAGGTCAAAACAATCTGTCAACGTATGAAAGATCTCGAAAACGACAACACGCCTGTGCGGGTGGCTTTGTATGGAGGGGCGTTTGATCCGGTTCACAGTGCCCATCTCAGGGTGGCGCACTACGCGCTCGAGCAGGCGCAGTTGGATCAGGTAATTTTTATTCCCGCTGCGCAGTCGCCATTAAAGTTGCATGCGCCGCGTACAGATGACGCCGCCCGCTTGCAGATGCTCCGTTTGGCGCTTGTTGGACAGATGCACTTCGAGGTGGATCCGTATGAGATTGAGAAGGGTGGGCTTAGCTATACGCTTGATACCGTGCGTCATTTTCGCGAACGCATGGGTAATACTGAATTGTACTGGATCGTCGGCGGTGATCAGTTCGAACAACTCGAGCGCTGGCACCGGATCGACGAACTGGCGGCGCTGGTGACTTTCTTAGTCTTGGCTCGACCGGGGAGTGCTCTGCAACCTCAGCCGATCGCCGGATTGCGTTACCAGATGGTGGAAGCGCCGCTGATGTCGGAGAGTTCCAGCGAGGTCAGGATGCGCTGCGAGCAGGGACAATCACTGAAAGGTTTCGTGCCAAGTGCAGTTGAGGCTTTCATTTCCGAGCAGGAGCTTTATACGAACACGTAGAAAGAAACATATGGCCACTTCAAAAGAGAAACAGACTAATGCAACGCTCGATGAAATTCGCTGCGCGGTATCCGCAATCGAAGACAAAAAAGGCGAAGCGATTCGCGTGCTCGATGTTCGTGAAACATCGTCCATCACGGACTACATCGTCCTTGCTACTGGGACTTCCAACCCGCACCTCAAGGCGCTCAAAGCTGGACTTGATAAGGCTTTGAGTCAAGCTGGTGTTCAGTTGCTGGGAGCAGATCGTGAGGTTGGTAGCGGCTGGGTAGTGGTCGATGCTTTTGACTTTATGGTTCATTTGCAGACAGAGGAGATGCGTGATTTGTATCGTCTGGATTACCTCTGGAGAGATTCGGATCCAGTCGAACTCTAGCTGGCAAAAGGCAGGTGCTTGCTCGACTAATTGTATTTTTGTTGATTAAGCAGGGGGTGCGGTGGTATACCTCATCTCATTCCGTGGTACACGTCTATGGAGTTTGAGAGAATCCCTGCTGCAATGTATAATATAAGTGCAATTATCCCGCGCCCTCAGTGTATTGCTCGGGTGCTTTTTGTATTTATATCAGCCAGCCCTGTATTGCTCGGACCTTGTGTCTTGCGCCCGCGCAACCCGAGTGTAGCTCGAGTCGATGATTGTATCGATGGCCTCGATTCCTCCGCGTGGTTCGGGAAGGGGGAGTGCCATCGTGGGTAAACCGTCAAATACGATCGAGAGGACTTTCTTTTTGTATGCAGGGGTACCGATGATTCTGGTGCTAGTGGTGGTCTTGGCTTGGTTAACTTCGATGAAGGTTTCCGAGTTTATCGATGCCCGTGAGAGTTTAATCAATCAAAGTAGTCTGCAGGTCACGCAGATGAACGATTTTTCCGGCGACCGCACGGATGAAATCGAGGTAATTCGGCGTGAGCTCTTGGCTGATATTGACCGTGAGTTCTGGCAGCACATGACAGTCGCTTCGGTCCTCTTATTACTTGGGATTACTGTGCCCATTCTGGCCTCGAAGCACATCGCTCGCATCGTGAATCAGAACTTAAACCTGCTGAGGGATCGCTTAACTAAGGGTGCTCGCGAGTGCTCTGAGCTGATGCCGCAGGCTTTTGACTTTCAAGAGTTCGGCGAACTTGCTGAGGCGATGCGTTGTCTGTTGTCTGAGCATAATGAAACTGAGCAACGCTGGAAGGGTGCGGAGCAGGAACTCGTGGAGACTAACAATGACTTGCTGAAGCATGTGGAAGCACTGCAGCAGGGGCATAAAGCCGCTCTCAGTATGAAGGAAGCTGCTGAGTTGACTCAGCAGCAGTTGAAGACGGCGAATGAGCGCCTAGAGCTAGCGATCGAAAAGTCGCAACTATCCGCGCAGCAGGCCGACAATGCGAATCATGCAAAGGGTGACTTCCTAGCGATGATGAGTCATGAAATTCGCACCCCTTTGAATGGCGTGCTTGGATTTATAGAGATACTTTCAGAAACCGATTTAAATAAAGAGCAATCGGAGTACGTGGATACGATCTGCTCCAGCGGCAAAACATTGTTGGCTATAATTAACGACATTCTTGACTTTTCTAAAATCGAATCAGGCCACTTGGAGTTCGAAGTACGTCGGTTCAATCTAGTTAAGGCACTACGAGAGCTCGTCGCCCTTTTCTTCAACCAAGCGGCGCAGAAAGGGATCAATCTGAGAATCGAGATTGCTGACGATGTGCCACGATTGATAGAAGGGGACGAAACGCGCATCCGTCAGATCCTGACCAATTTGTTGTCGAATGCGGTTAAATTTACCAAGGCCGGTGAAGTTTGCCTGCTTGTTCGTGGTGATTCACTGACGAATACTAATGACCTGAGTTCGATTGAATTCGAAGTCCGCGACACCGGTATCGGCATCAAGCAAGAACATCTACAGAATCTCTTCAGCTCCTTCTCGCAAGCGGATTCCTCGATGACACGTAAATACGGTGGGACTGGACTCGGACTGGCTATTTGTAAGCGTCTTGCTGAAGCAATGAACGGCAAGGTTTGGGCAACCAGTCAAGCCGGCGAGGGCTCGCGCTTTTATGCCACGATTCGGGTGAAGGTGATCGCGGGAAGCAAACAAACTAAGTCACACCCTGTCGCTTCCCCCAAGGTCGACATTCAAGAGCAACCGGTTATTCCGTCCTCAATGGCTTTGGGTGAAAGGATCCCATTGCAGATTGTTGTCGCAGAAGATGATAATGCCAACCAGCGAGTGTTGAAGATTGTCTTGAAGCGCATGGGATGGTCCGCAGTTTTCAAAGAAAATGGTTCCATGCTGATTGACTATTTGAAGGACAACCCGTGCGACTTGATCTTCATGGATCTGCAAATGCCCATAATGGGGGGGCTTGAGGCCACTCAGTTAATTCGCGAGGGAAGCGCTGGCGAGGCGATGAAAAAGGTTAAGATCATGGCGTTGACAGCCAATGCATTATCGAGTGAGGAATCCCGTTGCTTGGAGGTGGGAATGGATGCTTATCTGACGAAACCGCTCGCTGTCGATTTACTCAAGAAAAAGATCGTCAGCCTATTCCCTCTGCATGGTCGGATCTCACACTAGCTTGAGGCGTTGGAGTATTTCGGAGAATGTGTGATCTTCCTGTGCGCAGATACAGAGTCGAGTGGATGTAATTGGGTGCTCGATTTGCAGCTGAGTGGCGCGCAGCAACAGGCGTTGCAGACCGCAGTGTTGGCGTAAGAATTTGTTTTGAGCACTATCGCCGTGGCGCGTGTCTCCCACAATCGGGTGCCGAATGTGGGCCAAGTGGCGCCGTAGTTGATGCGTGCGCCCAGTGAGTGGATGGAGCTTTAATAACGAGAATCGTGCACTCGGGTAGCGTCCGACGGGGAGGTCGATCTGTGACCGTTTGAGGCAACTATATTCAGTTTGCGCGCTGTGTGACTTTTCGGGATTGTATTCCGAGCGTAAATCGTAGTCGATCAGGCCAGAATCTGCAGCCCAACCGCGGACCACGGCATGGTATTCCTTATGCGCTTTCTGCTCTGCGAATTGAGCCTGCGCAAAACTATGTGCCAAGGGATTCAGTGCAAAGAGCAAAATGCCACTGGTCGGGCGGTCCAGGCGATGGCAGGGGAAGACCGCTTGTCCGATTTGATCGCGAAGCATTTGCAGCGCGAATTCCGTTGCCTGAACATCCAGTTGCGTGCGATGCACCAGTAAGCCTGGCGGTTTGTCGATCGCGACGTAGTCAGCGTCCTGATAGAGGATCGGTAAGTGCATGAGAGTATTCAGGGCTCACTCCAGGTCGAATTGGAAGCTTATTTGTTTGATTGGCGCACTTGGCTTGACGATGTCGCGCGATTGCGGGAGGGATTCAAACTCAAATGGTGCCGTATTTAGAGACATGGATGCCGCGGTTTAAGTCTGTGCGTACAGTCGCCTCGCTTGGGTTAGGTAGCTCGGATGCAGCCTAGCTAAAGGGCGAATTTAACAACTTTTAGCGAAATCCGTCTCGACAAAACGGTGCAGGCTGAAACCTTGATCGATTCACTTTAACGGGTAGAATCATGCAAGAAGAGTTAACAGCCATCGTAGCGGGCGTGCGGCAAGCCGCACCCAAGATTGAAACACGCGCAGAATTTGAGTCCTACAAGGCGACCATTTCTGGGCCCAAGGGCGCTCTCACCGATGTGATGAAGAGCATGGGCAAGGTGCCCAAAGAAGACAAGCCTGCCATGGGTAAGCTGATCAACGAGGCCAAGCAGGCGGTGACTGCCGCGCTCGATGAAGTGCTCGAGCGCCTCGAAGCCGCTGAACTCGCCGCTAAACTCGGCCCTGCGATTGATCCGACCTTGCCCTGTCCCGATCTGGATCGCGGCACTTTGCATCCAATCTCGCAAGTGCGCGAGGAGATGGTGGCGCTGTTTCGTCGCATTGGTTTTTCCGTGGCAGAAGCAACCGAGGTCGAAACGGAGCATTACTGCTTCGACGCACTTAACATTCCGAGTGATCATCCGGCCCGTGATATGCAGGATTCCTACTATCTGCCGGATGCACTCAAGGTCAGCAACGTTGGCAAGCACGCGGACGAGAAATACCTGCTGCGCACCCACACCTCAACTGTGCAGATCCGCACCATGCTGAAGGAAAAACCGCCGATCCGCATCGTCGC
>DOCS01000229.1:6043-7776 GCA_003503355.1 Opitutia bacterium | reverse complement strand
TACGTCGATAAGAACGTCACACTGCTTGATCTCAAGGCGACACTGGATCATTTCGTCAAAACCATATTCGGCCCCAAGGCCAAGACGCGCCTGCGTCCGAGCTTTTTCCCCTTCACCGAGCCCAGCTTTGAAATGGACTTCTTCTCGCCAGATCTCGGCAAGCTGAGCAATAAGTGGCTCGAGATCATGGGCTGCGGCATGGTCGACCCCGAAGTGTTTAAGGCGGTCGGCATCGATCCCGAGGTCTACACCGGCTACGCCTTCGGCATGGGCATCGAGCGTATCGCCATGATCCTGCAAGGGGTCGACGATATCCGCTACTATTACCAAAACGATGTCCGCTTCCTTAAGCAGTTCGCGTAAGACATCCGCGTCATTCCTTGTGTATCAAACAACTTTGCTGAAATGAAAATTTCCTACAATTGGCTCAAAAATTATATCGATCTCGATCCCGTCGAGCATTCACCTGAAGTGCTGCAAGAAGTCTTGCCGCTCTTGGGATTCGATATCGAAGAAATCGAAAAACTCGGCCCGCCACAGCTCAACAACGTCGTGGTCGGACAAGTGCTTGAGTATGCTCAACACCCCGATGCCGATCGCCTCCGTTGCTGCAAGGTGAGCACTGGTACAGCAGGTGAAGTGCACGATATCGTCTGCGGCGCTAAAAATTTCAACCAGGGTGATAAGGTCATGGTTGCGCTGCCCGGTGCCGTGCTGCCCGGCAACTTTAAGATCAAGGCCTCCAAGTTGCGCGGCCAGCCTTCCGCCGGGATGATGTGCTCCGCCAAGGAACTGCAGATCGGTCAGGATCATGATGGGATTATGATCTTAGATGCGGCAATCGCGCTCGGCACCCCAGTCAACGACCTCTACACCGACGGGGACACGGTCCTCAACCTTGAGATCACCCCGAACCGTGTCGACGTGCTTAGCCACATCGGCGTAGCCCGCGAGTTGGCGGCAAAGTTCGACCTCGCAGTCAAATACCCCGAGGTCCACGCCAGCACCGAAAACAACGCCGAAGGTGATGCGCTCCTTTCCGGCGTCGAGCTCAGTGCGTCGGACGTCTGCCCACATTATACCGCGATCTGTATCAAAGGCGTCAAGGTTGGCCCCAGTCCAAAATGGCTCAAAGAGGCGATCGAAGCCACCGGCCAACGCTCGATTAACAACATCGTCGACGTCACTAACTATGTGCTGCATGAAACGTGTCAGCCACTGCACGCCTTTGACGCCGCCAAAATCCGTGGTGGTAAACTTTTCGTCCGCATGGCAGGCGAAGGGGAGAAGATCACCACACTCGACGACGTCGAGCGTGAGCTCAACTCCAAGATGGCGGTCATCGCCGATTCCGAGCGTCCGCTGGTCGTGGCCGGTGTGATGGGCTCCGTTGATGCGGAGGTTGACGAGACGACCAGTGACGTCGTCCTCGAAGCGGCTTATTTTGCACCCACCTCTGTTCGCGCCACTTCCCGCAAATTGGGTTTGTCTTCAGACAGTTCCTACCGTTTCGAACGTGGTGTCGATCCAAAGGGCGTGACGTATGCCGCCCTGCGTGCCGTCGATCTCATTCTCGAGGTCGCTGGTGGTACCGTGGATGGCAACATGATCGAGGAGGGGGCCGAACCGCCGACCATCAATGAGATTCAGCTCTGCCCCAAACGTGTCCGCCGGTTTATTGGTTTCGATGTGAGCGACGAAGAAATTCAGGCCGTGCTCGAATCACTTGGCCT
>DOCS01000229.1:4005-6003 GCA_003503355.1 Opitutia bacterium | reverse complement strand
ATCCCGTCCTACCGCGGCGACCTCCAACGCGACGTCGACCTGATCGAAGAATTCATTCGCGTCTACGGCACCGACAAAATTCCCGAGTCACCGGTCGTCGCCCGTGGCATCAGCACCGACGACCACCGCATTTATACCGTCAACGCCGCAGTCGCGGATTACCTGACCGGTCAAAACTTCGACGAAGCGTACCTTTATTCGCTGCGTGACCCTGAAGAAACCAAGTTCTTCTTCGGCGAAGCTGGCTTCAACGTCCTGGCCTTGGATAACCCGCTGCAAAGCGACCAGAGTCACCTGCGTCCGTCCCTCATTCCGGGCCTACTCGACGTGCTTAAGCTCAACAAGGCGCGCGGCACCGGCGCCACGCGCTTTTTCGAGCGCGGTCATGTCTACCGCGAAGTGAAGGGCGAAATGGTCGAGCTCATTTCCGTCGGTTTTGTGATCCTCGCCGATCAAATCAGCCGCGAGTGGCGACAACGCGAAGTCGCCGACTTCTACACCGCGCGCACCATCGCTGGTAACATTCTCGACCTCGCCGGCACCGCAGCGAGCAAACTCAGTTTCAAACCGATCGACGACTGTAAACTATGGCAGGGCGGGCAGTCCGCTTACGCCGGCGACTTCGCCAAGATGGGCTTCGAATGCACGGCTGGTTTGATCAATGTCGCCACTCTCAAGGAACGCTGGGATATCAGCCAGGCTGTCATCGCAGGTTCGATTCTGATGACGCCCAAATTCTTCGAGCGCAAAGCCAAGCAAGGTCGTCACAGCGGTGTCAGCAATCAGCCCGCTTCAGCGAAGGACCTCGCATTGATCGTTGATCAAGCCGTGCTTGCTGGACAGGTGCAAAATGATGTCGCCAAGTTCGCCAAAAAAGCCGCTCAGGGCTTCGCTTGTGAAAGCGTGCGTGTGTTCGACGTCTATCAGGGCGAAGGGCTTCCCGAAGGAAAGAAGAGCCTCGCGGTGAGCATGAGCTTCCGGTCGGCAGAACGCACCCTCAAGGACAAGGAAGTTAACGCCGCCTTCGATGGCATTCAGAAACTGATCAGCGCTAAGACCGACTATCAGATTCGAAAGTAATACTCACGCAAAAGCGCGACGTTTTAGACACAACCCCGTCAGCCTTGGCGGGGTTGTTTGTCATCCGCGATGGCCATTGCTTTGCATTTGGATAGGATGCGGTGCAACGTTGATGCGTCGACGGGCTTCGTCATGTAGTAAGCAATGCCAAAGCTATGACAGCCTGCTTTGACGATCGGGTCTTTGTCCGCTGACACAGCGACGATGGGAGTTGTTTGATTGGTGTTCTCTGAGCTCCTTATCAACCTCGAAGCTTCAAGGCCACTCATCACGGGCATCGCTAAATCCATCAGGATGACGTCGAATTTTTGATTCTGACAGTGTTCGACGGCTTCTTCACCATTGCTGGCGATTGTGATGACGCAGCCAAAACGTCGTGTGAATGAACTGACTAACTCGATGTTCTTTTCAATGTCTTCACAAATAAGAACGCTGCAGGGCGCAAGGCTCGTGAATGAGGGATTATTGTGTGGCATGGATAAATGCAGTGAGTGTTTGCTAGTTCCGAGGTAGTGAACCGGGGGTGTTTTTTAATACAAAGCTGTAGTGCATAGCTGTACTGCTTGGCTCGATCAAATAGAATTTTGATTCGAGCCAGTCAGAAGAAGGCGTTTTACTGGATATTGACAATCGCAGGTCAGCACTGTGCGAACACATTCAGTGTAGTGTAGCACAAGTGTAGTGCCGACGTCTAAGCCTCTTTTTGACTGTCACGCAGTCTCCACATTTAGAGATCTTTGGTGTCGCTTTGCTTGCTGGTTGCCAGTGGCTTTAATCTTTGGTTTTAGGGCCCGCTGTGAAATTTTCAAACTGCAGCGAGTTACTCCGTTTAGAAGATTGCCATTTATTCTCTGGTTGATTCTAAATTGAAAAATCTATGTCCGAAACACCACAGATTGATATCGATTATGTCGCTAA
>DOCS01000229.1:1118-3877 GCA_003503355.1 Opitutia bacterium | reverse complement strand
TTAAATGTCTGGCGTGAAGGCGACCAGCCCGGCGCGACCTACGCCCCTGAGGTGCTCATCAAGATGGCGCCCGAACAGCGCGACAACCAAGTCGTCGTGCCGAAGGTGGTGGAGTAGTCTGCGTATTATTTGCCCACGAATAGACGCGAACTAAGGTAACTTTCTTCAACGTGATTTGTGTAGATTCGTGAAGTTGGTGGGCCATATTTTTACATCAGCTTAGCCATTTCACATTAGCTATTATTCATTTTTCCAATGTCCGACCTCCATTTTAAAACCATTTCCCAGCTCGCGGCTCTGTTGGCAGCGGGCCAAACCACCTCCGTCGCGATCACCCAAGCGGTGATCGATCGCACCGCTGCGGTCGACCCTCAGGTGAAAGCTTTCTTGTCGACCGACGCCTCAGATGCGCTGGCACAAGCCCAGGCCTCCGACGAACGCCGCGCCGCTGGCAACGCCCTCGGCCCGCTGGATGGCATTCCAATCGGCATTAAGGACACCCTCGCGGTCAAGGATCAGCCGCTGCGCTGCGCGTCCAAGATGCTGGAGAATTACGTGTCGCCGTTCGATGCCACTTGTATCGTCAAGCTGCGCGAAGCTGGCGCGGTCATTTGGGGGCGCTTGAACATGGATGAGTTTGCCATGGGGTCCTCCACCGAAAACTCCGCTTACCAAACGACTTCCAACCCATGGGACCTCGACACCATTCCTGGCGGTTCATCCGGTGGCAGCGCGGCCGCCATGGCAGCAGGGGAGGCGATCGCCACCCTCGGTACCGATACCGGAGGCTCGATCCGTCAGCCCGCCGCGCTTTGCGGCGTGGTGGGCATGAAACCGACGTACGGACTCATTTCCCGCTACGGCCTGGTCGCCTTTGCTTCGTCCTTGGATCAGGTCGGTCCCTTTGCCCGCACGGTCGAAGACGCTGCGATTCTCATGCAAGCGATGCTCGGCAAAGACGATCTGGATTCTACCTCGATCGCACCGCAGGGAGACACCAACTATGCCGCCGCACTTAAGGAGAAGAAGGGCCCTTGGAAACTCGGCGTGCCGCGCGAATTTTTTGGCGAAGGCATCGACCCCGAGGTCAAGGCCAACATCGAGCAAGCCATCGACTGGTATAAGAGCCAAGGCTGCGAGATCGTTGATATTTCCCTGCCACACTCCGAACTGGCTGTGCCGGTGTATTACATCGTCGCGACTGCGGAGGCGTCTTCCAACTTAGCGCGCTTCGACGGCGTGCGTTACACCCACCGCAGCCCAGAGGCCAACGACGCACTGTCGTTGTTCACCAAGAGTCGCGGTGAGGGCTTCGGCGACGAAGTGAAGCGCCGCATCATTCTCGGTACGTATGTGCTCAGTTCCGGTTACTACGACGCTTATTATCTGCGCGCGCAGAAAGTGCGTCGCTTGATCCTAGGCGACTTTGAAAAAGCCTTCGAGCAGGTCGACGCCATCCTGACGCCGACTTCACCGACACCTGCATTCAAACGCGGCGAGCGTTCCGACGATCCACTCGCGATGTATCTGAGCGATGTGTACACCATCTCGGTTAATCTTGCTGGCTTACCGGCGATCTCCGTGCCCAGTGGTTTTACCGAAAGCGGCCTGCCCATTGGCCTACAGGTGATCGGCAAAGCTTTCGGCGAGGCTGACATGTTCGCCGTCGCGAATGCCTTTGAGCAGGCTCACGACTATGCGCAGCAAACCCCGCAACTATAACGACGCAATTGATTAACCACAAAATCACAAAAGACACAGAATTCATCATGTATTCATCGGAGTCGTTTTGTGAATTTTGTGCCTTCTGTGGTTAAATCCCACGTATCCTAAGCCACTCTCACTCTTACTTTCACTTCGCGCGAAGCGCGTAATCACTTCCTATGGAATACGAAGCAGTCATCGGACTTGAAATTCACGTGCAGATTAAAACCCGCACCAAAATGTTCACCGCCGCGCCTTACCACTACGGCGCTGCGCCCAATACCTTGATCGACGCCGTGGTGCTTGGTCTGCCGGGAACCTTGCCGGTGCTCAACCACGTTGCGATTGAGAAATGCGCGCAGCTCGGCCTGATGCTCGACTGCGAGATCGCCAAAGTCTGCAAGTGGGATCGCAAGAACTACTTCTATCCCGATTCGCCGAAAAACTATCAACTCACTCAAAACGAAGAGCCGCTTTGTATTGGCGGCAAGGTCGAGATCGAGTTGCCCGGCCCCTCGCGTAACGTCGAGGGCACGCACCGTTGGGTAACGCTCAACCGTATTCATCTCGAAGAAGATCCGGGCAAGCTCACGCATGAGGCCTTCGATACCGTGATCGACTTCAACCGCGCCGGCGTGCCGTTGGCAGAGATCGTGACTGAGCCCGATATGAGCTCGTCGACTGAAGCGGTCGCCTTTCTGAACTGCCTGCGTAACATGATCGTGTACGCCGGTATTTCCGACTGCGACATGGAAAAAGGGCAAATGCGTTGCGATGCCAATATCTCCATTCGTCCCGTCGGTTCCGACAAACTTGGCACCCGCACCGAGATGAAGAACCTCAACTCAATTTCCAATGTCAAGGCCTCGATCGAATACGAGATTGAGCGCCAGACTGAGATCCTCGAAGCAGGCGGCAGTATCGTGCAAGAGACCCGCCGCTGGGATGTCGACAAAGGCATCAGCTTTTCACTCCGCAGTAAGGAAGAAGCGCACGACTACCGCTATTTTCCTGACCCGGATCTCATGCCGGTGCAGATGGACCGCGCGCGCATC
>DOCS01000229.1:0-1080 GCA_003503355.1 Opitutia bacterium | reverse complement strand
TGCCGTTCACCATCACCTCGGTGCTGTGCCAAAATCGTGTGCTGAGTGAATTCTTTGAAGCCGCCCTCGATACGCACAACGCGCCCAAGGCGATTGCCAACTACATCACCAACGATTTGTTGCGCGAATTGTCAGGTGCATCGGAACATGGCGAAAGCGCGCATTGTGTGAGCCAGTCAAAGTTGACTCCCGCGCACGTCGCCACCCTCGTCAAAATTATCGACGAAGGCGTGATTTCCAAGCAGATCGGCAAAGAAGTCTTCACCGAAATGTTCGCGAGCGGCGATATGCCCGACGCCATCGTCGACAAAAAAGGCCTCAAGCAGAGCAACGACAGCGGCGAGATCGAAGCCCTGTGCCGCGAAGCGATTGCGGGTAACGCCAAGGCGGTCGGTCAGTTCAAGGACGGCAATGCCAAAGCGCTCAACGCCTTGAAGGGCCCGGTGATGAAAGCCACTAAGGGCAAAGCCAACCCCGCGATGTTGGACGAGCTATTGAAGAAGCTGATCGAAGAGGGGTAATCTCCCTTTCGGTCGCACGTAAATCGTAGCGTCTCGATAGATACAGGAGGCGGGACACTCCTGTCCAGCATGCCTCGTGCGTGCGACTGGGTGCGACTGGGTGCGATGGCCGGTGCCGCGGGCGAGGGGGGGCGCGTTTGTCGCGTGTTTTGGCTGGTTCTATGCAAAGGCCGAATCGCGTGTCGTCGTTCGGGCTAGTTGATGGACAAGAGTGTCCATTCTCCTGACGTGCGAGCGGAGGCGGGACACTCCTGTCCCGCATGCCACTGTGGAAGCCACCTGCCCGCAAATCGACGTGCTGTTACATCTTTTCAATGAACTCCAGCAGGGCGAGTCCATACGGTTGTTCGGAGACGTGCCCATCGCGGCCTTTTGAATGAGTCAGCGCTTTGATTGTCGGGTGAGCATTGGCGGGGCACAGGACGCGCTGAAACGCCTCGAACACGGGTAAGTCGTTCAGGTAGTCGCCAACCGCGAGTGCGTGGTCGAGTGGCATCCCCAGGTGCGCGGTGAGCAGATGGATGCCGTCTAATTTGTGAACCCCTGGCAGAATATCGAT
>DOCS01000202.1 GCA_003503355.1 Opitutia bacterium | reverse complement strand
GAGGCGCATGTCTTTTACCAGTATTTGTTCTATGGCCAGCTCGCCAAGTTGCGCAGCTACGCCGGTAGCAAGGGTGTTGAAATCCTCGGCGACGCACCGATTTTCGTCGCGCTCGACAGCTCGGATGTGTGGGCGAATCGCTCCCTGTTCCAACTGAAAAAAGATGGCAGGCCGGAAGCCGTGGCAGGCGTGCCGCCGGATTACTTTTCAGCCGATGGACAGCTCTGGGGCAACCCGCTCTACAAATGGAAGGCGCATCAGGATACCAATTTTGCTTGGTGGATCGATCGCATCAAAGCCAATCTCGAATTTTACGACATTGTGCGTCTCGACCACTTTCGTGGGTTTGAATCGTACTGGTCGGTCCCAGCGAAGGACACCAACGCGCGCAATGGTACATGGATTGAATGCCCCGGATTGGAGCTATTTAAAGCGATTCGAGCTGCCTGCCCCGATGCGAAACTAGTTGCTGAGGATCTCGGAGTCATCACCGATGAAGTCGAAGCACTGCGCGAAGCGACCGGCCTGCCCGGTATGGCAGTTCTCCAGTTTGCCTTCGGCGGTGACGCTGAAAACGCCTATTTGCCGCACAACTACAGCCGTAATTGCGTGGCCTACTCCGGCACGCATGATAACGATACCACACTGGGTTGGTACCGTGAACTGGATCAAAAAACACAGGACCACATTCGCCGTTACTTAACGGTGTCCGGCGATGAAATCGCATGGGATCTGGTGCGTGTGGCGATCAAGTCGTGTGCCAACATGGCGATCATCCCGTTGCAGGACTTGCTGAGCCTCGGTTCCGAAGCGCGCCTCAACACCCCCGGAGCGCCGGTGGGTAACTGGCAATGGCGTTATCAGCCGGACCAGCTGGTCTCCTTGCAACAGGATAGTGCGCCCTACCTGAAGGATTTGCTGGAACTGTACGACCGCGCGTAGCCGGACAGCCCCCTGCGCTGCAGTCATCGAAATCGGCGTTTCGCGCGAATCGATCCCAACGGCTGCGGCGTCGCTGCAACACTGCAGCGGCGCTGCGACAGAGGTTGACCAAACTGTCCTTTATTGGTCGTTGACGAAGCACAAAAAAAGCCCGGCTCCCACGTTGTGGAGGCCGGGCTTTTTGAGTCAAATTCGGCTATGCTTCAATCAGGCACTTGCCTGTCATCACTGATGGCTGTTCCAAGCCCATCAGCTTGAGGATAGTCGGGGCGATGTCGCCCAATGCGCCGCCATCGGCAATTGTACGGCCCTGGCAGCCTTCACCATACACGACTACCTCGACTGGATTGAGAGTGTGTGCGGTGTGTGGTCCATCGTTTTCCGGATTCCAGAGCTGGTCTGAATTGCCGTGGTCAGCTGTGATGATGGCATGTCCGCCGACCGAATCAATCGCGTCGAGCAGGTCTTGCACGCAGCCGTCGACGATCTCGCAGGCCTCGATACAGGCTTTCACCACGCCAGTGTGGCCGACCATGTCGGGGTTGGCGAAGTTAACCACCACCAGGCCATACTTGCCTGACTTGATCGCCTCCACTGTCGCATCGCGGATGCCGAAAGCCGACATCTCGGGCTTTTCGTCGTAGGTTGCGCAATCCTTGCGGCTCGGAATCAGCGCACGCTCTTCGCCCGGAAAGGGCTCTTCGCGGTAATCGTTGAAGAAGAACGTGACATGCGGGAATTTTTCGGTTTCCGCGCAACGAAACTGCGGAATGCCCTTGTCGGCGATGTAGCCAGCCAGGATGTCCTGCATTTTCTCAGGCTTGAAGAAGATGATGTTTTCGCACAAGCCCTTCTGGTATTCGCTCAAGGTGGCGAAATAAAGGTCGAGCTTCTCGCCGCGGTCGAAACCGTCGAAATCGTCCTGAATGAACGCACGAGTCAACTCACGCGGACGGTCGCCGCGAAAGTTGCAGAAGATGACGGAGTCGCCGTTGCCAATCGTCGCAACCGGTTGGCCGTCTTCACCGAGCACTGCGGTCGGCGGGCAAAACTCATCGCCTTTGGTGCCTGCGGTTTCCGGGTGGTCGTATTGGTGCTGAATGCCAGCTTCTGCGGAGGTGGCAGTCGCTTCGATGTTGCGTCCGGTCAGGCAATCGTAGGCGCGTTGCACGCGGTCCCAGCGGTTGTCGCGGTCCATGGCCCAGTAGCGTCCGGAAAGCGTAGCGATCTGACCGAGGCCGATGGTGGCCATTTCAGCTTCTGCTTGTCGGATGAATTCCTTGCCGCTGAACGGACCGGTATCGCGGCCGTCGGTGAACGCGTGTACGTAAAGTTTTTCCACGCCCGCCTCTTTCGCGATGCGGATCAGTCCATACAGGTGCTTGAGCATAGCGTGAACGCCCGCATCGGATACGAGGCCCATGAGGTGCAGTGCGCTGCCCTTTTGCTTAACATTGGCAATCGCGGCCTGGAGCGTTTCGCTCTCCTTGACCGAGCCAGTCGATATCCCCTTGTTGATTCGAACGATTTCCTGGTCGACGACCCGACCCGCACCGATGTTTTGGTGACCAACTTCCGAGTTGCCCATGATGCCGACAGGCAAGCCGACATCGAGCCCGCACGCCATAATCTCGGTGCGTGGCCATTGGGCCGTGAGGCGATCTGCGCAGGGCGTGTTAGCGAGCTTTACCGCGTTATAGGAGTCTTGCTCCGAATTATGATTCTCCCCCCACCCGTCACGGATGATGAGGACTACTGGTTTATAGGAATCAGGCATGATTTGTATGAATGAAATGAAATGGCAGTTAAAATAAGTATCCCAGTTGTGAGACTGCGGATATCGAAAGTACCCCGACGTAGAGGAACAGCAAGAATGCACCTTCGCGACGGGTGACGATATGTCCGCTCTTAAAGATCCATAGCAGCAACGCTGTCATCAGAACCAGCGCGGGAAACTCGACCAGCAGTAATGCCGGGTTGACTGGAATCGGAATGATGGTAGCGACCCCGCCGCCAATCAGTAACAGATTGAAAAGGTTGGAGCCGATGATGTTGCCGGCGCAAATATCACTGTGGCCTGAGCGCGCTGCGGCCACCGAAGCCGCCAACTCCGGCAGGCTGGTGCCGATGGCGACAATCGTCAGCCCGATGAGGGTTTCACTCACGCCCATGCGCCCCGCCAATTCAACACTGGAGCCGATCAATACATCCGCGCCCAGGGCTAGCACCCCGCCGCCTAATAACACCAGCAGCCCTCCCGCTCGGGTGGAACGTGCCCCCTCGCGCGCTGACTCCTGCTCAAATTCGGCCTCAACCGTGGCCGATTCCTGTTTCGCCCAGCGTACGACGTAAAATAAATAGGTGAAGACAATCAGCAGCAGAACGATCCCTTCCCAGCGGGCATAGCCGCCAATGGCAAACAGAGCAAATAAGCCGGTGACCGACAGCAGAATGGGGATCTCGCGTTGTACCAGGCGCAATTGGATCACTAAGGGTGAGATCAAGGCAGTCACGCCCAGAATCAGACCGATGTTGGCGACATTACTGCCGAGGATATTGCCCAGCGCAAGTCCGGGACTGTCTTTCGCCGCGAGTAACGAAGTCATCATTTCCGGCATTGAAGTCGCCATCGAAACCACCGTCAAACCGACCACCACCGGATTGATCTTTAGGTTTGCAGAGATCGTCACTGCGCCCGCGGTCAACCAATCTCCGCCAAACGTCAGGGCGACAAATCCGACCCCTAACAACAATAAAAGAATCCAGATTGAGAAAACGGGGAATTGGAGACTAAGGAGTGCGACTGTCATGGGATGTAATTGCGTGTCGGAAGCGGCCGATCAATAAAGTAGCTAGGAAGCGTGAAACGCAAAAATCTGCGAGAAAATTCTGAGTGCTTGACTTAGGAAGCCAAAATCACACACTGCGCCGCTTTACATGGCCCACGGTCTCACATCATGTCTCAAGACCTCAAAAACACCCTCAATCTTCCGCAAACCGGCTTCCCTATGCGCGGCAATCTCGTCCAACGAGAGCCTGTCCGCATTGACCACTGGGAAAAGTTAAACCTTTACGAGAAGATTCAAAGTAAAAATGCCGCTGGTCCGAGCTTCATTTTGCATGACGGTCCGCCGTTCACCAACGGCGACTTGCACCTCGGCCACGCCCTCAACAAAACGTTGAAGGACACCATTTTACGCTTCAAGTGGATGCAGGGCTACAATGCACCCTACATCCCAGGTTGGGATAGCCATGGCCTGCCGATCGAGCACAAGGTATCGCGCGAGTTGCAAGACGCCGGACGCACCGATTACACGCCGTTAGAAGTACGTAAGGCTTGCGCACAATTCGCTGACAAGTACCGCAAGATCCAGAGCGAGCAGTTTAAACGTCTCGGTGTTCTGGCAGATTGGGAGCATGAATACTGGACGATTCATCCTGAATACGAAGCCACAGAACTCGAAACGTTTGCCAGTTTTGTCGAACAAGGTCTCGTCTACCGCAGCAAGAAGCCGGTGTACTGGTCGATTCCCTGTGCCACCGCCCTAGCGGAAGCCGAAATCGAATACCGTGACCACAAGAGTATCTCGGTCTACGTTAAACTCGGCCTCTCTGCCGATGCGCTCAAGGCGCTGGCGCTCGAAGAGGACGCCTCGATCCTGATCTGGACGACCACGCCGTGGACACTGCCGGCCAACTTGGCGGTTTCCGTGCATCCGAAGATCGAATACAGTGCGCTTAAATCCAGCAACCACGGCACACTGATCGTCGCGACCGCACTCCGTGACACCGTGATCGAAGCTTGTAAGCTGGAAGATGTCGAAACGGTCAACACCTTCCTCGGCTCCGCGATGGAGAACTTGGAGGCTCTTCACCCTTTCATCGACCGCGCCAGCCCGATCTTGCTCGCCGACTACGTGACCACTGAAAGTGGTACTGGCTGCGTGCACACCGCACCGGGACATGGTCTCGACGACTATATCACCGGGATCAATAACGGCATCGAAGTGTATTGCCCGCTCGATGACAACGGCTGCTACGTCGACGATGGTCAAGTGCCCGCCGAACTGGTCGGTCTCTCCGTACTCGAAGAAGGCAAAATCAGCGAAGCCAACCGTGGCGTGCTGAAGATCATTGCCCAAAATGGCNNATGGTCAAGTGCCCGCCGATCTGGTCGGTCTCTCCGTTCTCGAAGAAGGCAAAATCAGCGAAGCCAACCGCGGCGTGCTGAAGATCATTGCTCAAAACGGCTCACTAATTGCAAAAAAGACCATCCAGCACAGCTACCCGCACTGCTGGCGGCATAAATCTCCAATCATCTTTCGCGCCACGCCGCAATGGTTCATCAGCATGGAAAGGGCCGGG
>DOCS01000136.1 GCA_003503355.1 Opitutia bacterium | reverse complement strand
AGGCGGTACACTCTTGTGCCGCATGTTTGCCGCAGCCTCTGCGATGCGTAGTCGTCGAGGGCAGCGATTAAGCCAAGCCGTCGATGACACTCTGCTCGAAGCGCTTTATTTTTGTCTGCACGTATGCTTTCACATCCAGTTGATCGTCTTCGGCGAGGGGTGTGAGGTCCATGGCGAACCACAACTGGTCGATGACATCCACGCTGTGGGAATCAAAGAAGGTGGCGTTTGCTTGGCGGCGGCCCATCACGGCTTGGCCGTAGTTTTTGCCGCCGGCGATTTGGGAGTCGAAGCAGGCGTTGAGTTTTTCCGCGAGTGCGGTGTTGCCACTCACATCGAGTGCGACTTTGTCGTCGTCGCACAGCCAGTCGAGGTCGCGCCAGACTTCACAGCCGTACACTTTTTTCGGGCGGGAGTAGGGCGGTACGCGGCGCACGGCTTCGAGCACAGCTGTGCACACGGCGACATGGGTGGCATGCCTGTCGGCTGGGTTGTGGGTGTATAGCACGTCGGGCTGTGTTTGCAGCAGAATGGTTTCTAGTTGGTCGACTAGTGTATTGCGTTGATCGGGGTCTTTGATGCTCGCGCTGCTGAGGCCGAGTTGGTTGACGAAACTGTATTGCCCGATCTCGGCGGCCTGACGCTGTTCATCCCTGCGCACTGCTTTCATTTGTTCGTCGCTATAGTCGGTGTATTTTCCGCCGCGGGCACTGCCGCCGCCGTCGGTGCACGTCACCCCGCCAAACCAGAGGCCGTCGTCGCCGTAGCACGTGTTGATGCCGTGAAAGGCCATGAACTCTAAATCATCCTGATGAGCGCCAATCGCCAAATGCGAGCAACGCGCGTAGGCTTCGGGCGCGACGACGCCATCTGGAATGGTGAGACTTGCAAGGTTGGTGGGGGTGTCGGACATGTGGTCAGGCTTGGGCTCAATTCAAAAGAGGCAAACTCATTTGAGCGGCAGGCGGCCAAGTCTTTGGGGTAGACGCTAGGGCGGCGACCGTTGCGCTTGTTAGACGTCTGTTAAAAGTCACCCTCGGCATCGAATTTCCTTTGTGGCTAGGGCTTTTTATGCTTTTGTTAACTACGTGAGTACACTGAAAACTAAGGGTTTGAGGAGTGGCGAAGCAAAGCGCGCGCAGGCGCCGATCCCCTCGGTAGAATCGGCGCTTAAAGGTTTTGAGGGGCGTCTCTCGTCCGTGTTGTTTCCGTTGCTTGCTGTGATGGCGGTATTGGGGGCGATTCTGCTGTGGGCCTAGTACGGTTGTCGTTGTGAAACGGCTGACCTTGGGCATGCGCTGGGATAGTATACGCTTTTGCTATCTTCGCTTTGACAAACTGCTCTGCCCTCGTTGACGTTCGGGCGATGGCAGACTTTAAGATCGGACAGCGCTGGATAAGTGAAACAGAACCGGAACTTGGACTTGGTATTTTGGAGTCGGTATCTCGGCACCAGATACGACTTATCTTTACTGCAGCCAGTGAAGCGCGCCTGTATGCGCCGGCCAATGCGCCGATCAAGCGGGTCGAGTTTCGGGTCGGCGATACGATTCATTCTCAGGGAGGTGCAGTCGTTTTGGTGGAGGAGGTGCGTGAGTTGGACGGACTGCTGACTTATGTTGGCGGCGGTATCGAGGTGCCGGAGGCGGAACTGGCGGATACCATCAGTTTCAGTAAGCCGGAAGACCGCTTGATCGGTGGGCAGATTGATCAGTCGGATGCGTTCGAGCTGCGCTATGAGACGATTGCGCGTCAACATGCGATGCGCAAATCGGACGTCGCGGGCTTCGCTGGCGGGCGTATCGACCTGATTCCACATCAGCTCTACATTGCATCCGAAGTGGCCAACCGCTACATGCCGCGGGTGTTGTTGGCGGATGAGGTCGGGCTGGGCAAAACGATTGAGGCGTGCTTGATTTTACACCGCTTGCATCTGACCGGGCGCGCCGAACGCATGCTGATCGTGCTGCCGGAGTCGTTGG
This sequence comes from Opitutia bacterium, assembly GCA_003503355.1. Taxonomy (GTDB): domain Bacteria; phylum Verrucomicrobiota; class Verrucomicrobiia; order Opitutales; family Coraliomargaritaceae; genus Lentimonas. The sequence continues at coordinate 6,076 of DOCS01000136.1, read as the reverse complement.
TCCACCAGTGGTTTGTCGAGCTGCTGCGTCGCTTCAATTTGTGGTTCAATTTATTTGATGCGCAACGCTGCCAATCGATCGTGGATGCGGACCCTGAGGCGAATCCCTTTATGGAAGATCAGTTGGTGATTTGCAGCATTGGCACGTTGCTGGGTGACGAACGCTGGGCGAAGCATGCGATCGATGCGAAGTGGGATATGCTGGTCGTCGACGAAGCGCACCACCTGGAGTGGACGCCCGAGGTCGTGAGTCCGGAGTATCAGTTGGTTGAGGCACTGACGCGCAAGAGCCATGGCTTGCTGCTGTTGACCGCCACGCCCGAGCAGTTGGGCGCAGAGGGGCACTTTGCACGTCTGCGTTTGCTGGATCCGGAGCGCTACCCTGACTTGGAACAGTTTAAGCAGGAGCAGACGGAATATACCGAAGTGGCGGCGGTGGCAGGTAAGTTGCTAAACGGCAAGAAGTTGACCAAGGTAGAGGGGGCGTTCTTACGTGAGGTGTTCGATGAATACAGTGACGCGGAATTTGCACAGCGTTTAAAGGACCGCAAGGCGCTGCTAGATGAGCTGGTGGACCGGCATGGCACCGGGCGTGTGATTTTTAGAAATTCGCGTGATTCATTGACGGGGTTCCCCGTGCGCAAGGGGCTGCCACAAAAATTGACCACACGCAAGACACTGTCCGAAGCCGAATTGCAGGCGCGCTTGTTGCGTGAGTTTGACTTTGAGACGGGGCCTGCGGACGTTGCCGAGCCTGTGGATTATCGGCATGGTCCGCGGATCAAGTGGTTAGCGGATTTGTTGCGTGAATTGGGCGAGGAGAAGGTATTGCTGATTTGTCGCACCCAAGAGAAGGTGCAGGCGATTTATGATGCATTGAGTGGCGAGCTCAACGTGAAGGCTGCGGTCTTCCATGAGGAGTTGACCTTGGTGCAGCGCGACCGCAATGCCGCGTGGTTTGCCGAAGCGGAGGGTGCGCGTATCTTGCTTTGTTCGGAGATCGGCAGCGAGGGGCGTAACTTTCAGTTTGCACATCATCTGGTGCTGTTCGATTTGCCGCTCAATCCAGAGCTGTTGGAGCAGCGTATCGGTCGGCTGGATCGCATCGGGCAAGCCGAAACGATTAAAGTGCACCTCCCTTACTTAGAGCATAGTAGCACGGAGTTGCTCATGCGCTGGCACCATGAGGGGCTTGACGGGGTGGAGCATTCGCTCAAGGGCGGCTATGCGTATTTGGATCAATTCGGTGACGCGGTGCGTGAACTCGGGCCGGTCTATCACCAGGGAGGACAGGCGTTGCTCAAAAAAGCGGATGCGCTGATCGAGGAGAGTCGTGGCTTTCGTCAAGACTTGGAGGCGAAACTGGGGCAGGGGCAAGACCGCTTGATCGCATTGAATTCGTTTCGCGAAGATGTCTCCAGTCAGCTGGTGGATCAGATCCAGGTGCTGGATGCCGACCGGACTCTGGATCAGTTCATGAACCGGATTTTCGATCACTTTGGGGTGACGGTGGAGGATGTTGATGATCGGAGCTATCACCTGTCGCCGGGGCAGCTGTTTACCGATTGCTTTCCTGGACTGCCGGAAGAGGGCATGATGGTCACTTGTGATCGTAAGCGAGCGCTGGGGCGTGAAGATGTTGGCTTTCTTACGTGGGATCATCCGATGGTGCGTGGTTCGATCGATTTGATTTTAAGCTCAGAAAAGGGCAACAGCTCGATTGTGGTCTGGGGTGACGAAACCGTGGATGCCCCGCCGATTTTGATTGAGGCAATTTATGTGCTCGAGAGCGTGGCGCCTGCGCGCCTGCATGTGGACCGCTTCCTGCCGCCGACTCCGGTGCGTGTTGTGGTCGATATGTCGGGGCAGGATTGTTCTGAGGATTATCTGCATGCGCTCATTAATCAGCATGCGCGGGATGAAGCAGTCTTTCGCCTGAAGCAGAACCCCGCGCTGTTGCAGGCATTGGTGCCCGAGATGTTGAAGTCGGCCCGAGAGTACGCTCGGAAGCAGAAGTCGACTTTGTTGCAGACTGCGATGAGCGAGGCACATGCGCGGTTGGACGGAGAGGCGAATCGCTTGAAGGAGCTTCGCAAGGTCAATCCGAATGTACGTGAACAAGAGATCAAGATTGCGGAAAACGTGATCGCCGATGTGACGCGACATATCGCCAAAGCGCACCTGCGTCTGGATGGCGTACGCTTGATCTTGCGCGGACCCGGCGGCGCGTAGCGCCCCTAGCTGTCTGTGGCGGTTGCGATCACGGTGTAGCGTGACTTGAACTTGAGCGTGCGTTTGTCGGTGATGATCGACAAGCGGATGCCTTGGTCTTCGTGTGGGCGGACTTCACAAATGATTTTGTTGGGCGTCGCGCCCTCTTTATTGCTATACGCGACGCCTGTCAGCGTGCCGCCTCGTGTCCCGAGTTGATCGACTGTCAGCTCGATTGGTAGGACGATTAGGCCCGTGTCGCTGCTGGATTTACTAAGTGGGACGTCGATCGAATAGGTGGCGACCAGATTGCCACCTTTAGGCGTCAGCTTGCTGACGGACAGCTTTACCGAGGCAATGCCTACGCGGCATTGTGTGTTCTCTATTTTGAATGCAAATGCATCCCATGAGCTGAGCAGCGACGCGGCATGCGTGACTTCTGAGCCATGCGCCATCGAGCAGTGTAGCAGCGCGCACAAAATCGCTAGCAAGGTGCATCGAATCCGGGGCGCGCGTTTCATGCTGCTATAAATCGCAAAATTGCATGCGATTGTCAAAGGATCCACGTTTTTAGAACGTGGACCCCAGCGGTCCTAGTAGCCTGTATCTTAGTCGATCTGACTGAGGAGCTTCAGGATGTTGAGCGAGTGGTCACCGATGCCTTCAATGTTGTTGAGGATGTCGATGTAAAGCATTTCAGATTTGATGTTGGCTTGGTCGCTCATGCGTCGCACGGCTTCGCGGCGTAGCTTTTTGCGGGAAGCGTCGATGGTGTCTTCGAGTTGCTGAGCAACTTCGATATCGGCCGCTGTCACTTTTTTAGTGAGGCTCTCGATGTAGAAGCCCATGAATTGATCGACTGGACCGCAGAAGTTGCGAATTGCTTCCTGCGTACCTTCCGGCAGAACGCGTTGCTTATTGTATTTCTGCTCGGCCAGGCGCACCAGATTGTAGGCGCAGTCGCAGATCTCTTCGAGCTCGGAGATCACTCGCAGCATTACAGTGACTTCGTTCAGGCGCTTGCGGCTGAGCTCTGAAGAGGTGCAGTAGATTAAGTACTGTGTGATGTCGAAGGCGAGACGGTCGCTGCGCTCTTCCATCGCTTTGAGTTCCTTAACGCGAGCGGAGAGGTCTTTGTCGGGGTTCTCGTAAACTTCGTTGAAGCCACGGAACATCTCGCGGGTAAGCTCGGCCATGCCTTTGATTTCGCGCTCAGCTTCTGCAAGGTTGATCTCGCCGGTTTGCGGTAGGTTGGGCGCTTGGTAATTGATGTGCTCACCTTCAAGTGATGCTTCGTCCTCGCCCTTGTCGCTCACCATTTTTGTGGCGATTATTGCAAGTTGTTTCACAAACGGTAACTGCATGCAGATGTTTGTCAGGTTGAACATCGAGTGAAACAGTGCGAGGTGGTAAAGCGTGTACTCTTTGTCATTGGAATCGCCCGGCACTAGACGATCGATCATATCCGCAAAGATGTAGAATAGCGGGATCATCCACAGTACGCCAATGATGTTGAACATGAAGTGAGCGCGTGCCGCTCGTTTGGCTTCAGTGCCGGCGGTCATGGCCGCAAGGTTGGCGGTAATCGTAGTGCCAACGTTTTCGCCGAGCACGATGGCTGCGGCGTCTTCGTAGCCAATCCAGCCCTTGGCCGCCAGAGTCAGCGTGATCGCACCCGCGACTGACGAGGATTGCACCACAACCGTCAAAATGATTCCGAACAGAAAGAAGATGGCGACGGAGCCCATGCCCATGCCGCTCCAGTCTTGCAGGAACGAGAAGAGTTCCGGGCTGGACTTAACATCGGGGACGGCTTTCTTGAGCAAGCTCAAGCCCAAGAAGAGTAAGCCGAAGCCGATCAGGGCTTCACCCGAATCGCGCACTTTCGGGCGCTTGAAGAAGATCATTGCCACGCCGATGCCAACGCAAGGCAGGGCGATTTTTGCTAGGCTGAACTTGAAGCCGAGGAATGCGACGATCCAGAACGTGGTCGTGGTGCCGAGGTTGGCTCCCATGATCATGCCGATCGATTCGGTGAGCGTCAGCAGGCGCGCGTTGACGAAACTGACGATCATCACGGTCGTCGCACTGGAGGACTGGACCAGTGTCGTCATTAGTGTGCCGCTGACGATCCCGGAGAGGCGGTTGCGTGTCATGTTGCGGATGAGCGCACGCAGTCCTTCACCGGAAACCTTCTGCAGGCCCTCGCTCATTACCTTCATTCCGTAAAGGAAGAGTCCAAGGGCACCGAAAATAGCAAAAAATAAAGTCATCGAATTATCTCTGTTTTGATTGAGCGAGGAAAACCCAGAGAAAAGTCGATGCACGCTGAACCGCAATGCTAAAAAAGCGGTCGGAGTGCTGTGTGCGGATGATTCTTACAGCTACGTCAAGATCGGTTCGAGCTTCGGTGCCTCGGGGTCGATCGCTTGTTGTGCCGCGTCGATTAAGGGGTAGCGATATTCGTTGCCTTGGAAGTTCTGCATTATAATTTCCGTATCGGTTACTTCTTTGACGTATTCCGGGTTGATCGGGATTTTGCCGCCACCGCCGGGAGCATCGATCACGAACTGTGGGATTGCGTAGCCGGTGGTATGCCCGCGCAAGGCTCGCATGATTTCAATGCCTTTACGTGCATCCGCTCGGAGGTGGGCGCTGCCGGTGATCAAGTCGCATTGATACAGATAATAAGGGCGCACGCGCATCATCAGCAGACGGTGAATGAGCGATTTCATCACCTCGGCGTCATCGTTCACGTCTTTGAGCAGCACTGATTGATTGCCGATTGGCACGCCGGCGAAAGAAAGGCGCTCGCAGGTATCACGCAGCGCGTGGCTGCACTCGTTCGGGTGGTTGACGTGAATGCTTAGCCAGATCGGGCCGTGCTTTTTGAAGATTTCGCAGAGCTCGGGTGTAATGCGCTGAGGCAAGAACACCGGGATGCGCGAGCCGATGCGTATGAATTCAACATGCGGGATCTTGCGCAACTCGCCGAGTAGGTAGTCAAGCTTACGATCTGACAATAGAAGCGGGTCGCCGCCACTTAGGAGTACGTCGCGAATTTCCGGGTGGGTGCGGATGTATTCGAGGCCACTCTCGAATTCGGGGTGGAAGTTATAGTCCTGCGCGTTCGAAACCAAGCGACTGCGGGTGCAATAGCGGCAGTAGCTGGCGCAACGATCGGTGACGAGGAATAGCACGCGGTCGGGGTAGCGGTGCACGATGCCATCGACTGGTTTGGTGTTTTCCTCGCCGACGGGGTCGAGCAGTTCTTCGGGCGCGGTGTGCATCTCACCCGCGCGCGGCACGACTTGTCGACGCACCGGGTCGTTCGGATCATCGTGGTCGATCAGGTTGAAGAAATACGGCGTAATCGCGAGCGCCAGCTTGTCCTTGGCGAACAGGCAGCCTGCGCGCTCGTCGGCTGACAGTTCCAGATGCTCCTCCAGCTGCTCCAGCGAGGTGATACGGTTTTTGAGCTGCCACTTCCAGTCGTTCCATGTTGCCGCAGGCACGTCGGCCCAGAGCCCTTGGCCACTATGCCAGTTGTTGAGAGAGTCGTTTGGATACATGAAGCGTGGGTGGGAAGGTGTGAGAGGTGGCGGACCGAACTGCGGCAGATGAAATAAATTCAGCTCGAAAGCTTGATTTGCAAAACAAATTTACGTATCCACATACTTAAATAAGTCAATGCCTACTGCTCAAACAAAACCTGATCTCGATACACTTGCCAAGCAACTTTGGGCGATCGGCGACCCCGTGCGCTTGCAGATTCTACGGATTTTGCCGACCGAACCCACCTGCGAGGATGCGTGCAATGTCTCTAAAATTGCCGAGTTGATCGGCCTTTCGCAGCCGGCGACCTC
>DOCS01000130.1:6401-20243 GCA_003503355.1 Opitutia bacterium | reverse complement strand
TTGGCACCGATATTTTCGCCCACGTCCACGTCGGCGATATCGATCGATAAAATTTCAAATGCGGTACCGACATCGAGGCCTCGTTCCAACACTACCTTGGAAATACTATCGGGCGACTCGAGCACGGATTTATACGAATCAGAGGAGCCGATGGTGGTTACAATGCCCTCGCCCACACGAGCGATAATCGTATCTTCCAGCGCACTGCCGACGTAATTGTCCAGATTGGAACGCACGGTCACGCGTGCGCGGGCTTTAACCTGAATCCCGTCCTTGGCCACGCCGTCGATGGTCGTACGGCCACTCTGCGGGTTCGGGCACTCGATAACCTTGGGGTTGATCGAAGTGCGCACCGCTTCCAACACCGACTTGCCGGTGCCCTTGGTTGCGAGATCGATAGCGCAGGCACGTTGCCAGTCCAAACTGATGGTCGCCTTGTCCGCAGCGATGATAGCCTGGACGGTTTGTATTACATTACCTTCGGCGAGATAGTGCGCCTCGAGGTCGTTGGCACTTACTTCGATGCCAGCTTTGACCGCTGTAACGCGCGCATCGACGATCAAGGATGCCGGCACACCACGCAAGCGCATGGCGATCAGCGTCGGAAAGCCAACCGCAGCGCCAGCGAGCAAGGCGCGCAGCCAAATGCTAAAAAAGCTAATTAGGACAAATCCAAGCACTAGCAGGATCAGGCCGAGGATTGCGGCAACGCCTAGTTGCCAGCTCATAAGACCGAGAGAGAGGATGGATGCATTCATAGTTTTTTAATAATTAATTTGAAATTGTCTTTGGAAACCACCGCGACCTTGTGACCGCGCTCAATATAGCCGTCTTGCGAATAGGCTTCAAACTGCTTGCTATCTATTTCGATCATACCGCTCGGACTCAAGCGCGTAACTGCGGTGCCCTCTCTGCCGATAATAGAATCCGACGCCGGGGCCGCACGCGTGTGCCCGTGGACCGCAGCATTGAGGAAAAACCGTTGCCCGAGGGGGGTGCGGGCCAGCAATTTAAATTCGACAAACACCAGACAGCCCACGCCGAGCAACGAGCCAAGCAACACTGTCAATCCGCCCAACAGGCCATAAGTATCAAACCCGAACCACGTCGCGACGAGAATACAGAGCGCACCGAGGCCGCCAAGAATGCCACCGGGGAGGATCACCTCAAAAAAGACCAACACGAGGGCCGCCAACACAAAGCCGAGAATCGCACTCACGACTCAACCTCCTCAACAACCATTTCGAAGTCAGTGCTGCGCACCACCCGCACCTTGGCGCCACGCTCAATCAGACTCACCGCACAACGCGCGTCATAACGCATCCCGTCGATTTCAATGCGACCAGCCGGATGCAGCGGCGTGAGCGCGACCCCCTCTGAACCGGGTGAAGGCAGATGCGACTCGCGCTCGGCACGTACCGCTTGGCCACCGCCAACTGCATTCGCCAGCACCAATTGCCGCTCAAACCAGGAACCGGGCAACCAGCGCGATACCAGCAATACACCCAAGCTGGCAACGGCCATCCCGAGGATGAGATTCACCAGCGGTTGGGCAAACATCTCGGGCGACCAGTTGATGCCCTCCACTTGAGAGGGCCAAAAATCGACCATTGTCCACAGCAACGAGCCAAACATCAGGCATAGACCGGTCAGCGCAAACACCACCGCCCCGGGGAAGAAAAACAATTCGACCAACACTAGAACCACGCCCAGCACAAAGACAAAGACCGGTTCGTTACCCGCCAAGCCAGCGATGTAATGACTGGCAAAGAACACCGCGAGCAACACCAGCCCACCAATGCCAAAAATGCCAAAGCCCGGGGTCTTGAATTCGATAAAAAGCAACAACACACCCAGTCCCATCAACAGCGGGGCGATGGTAGTCATCCACTTAGCGACTTCTTCCGAATAGCTGAGCTCAAAGTCCCGAATCACATATTGCCCCGTTCCGAAACGTGCATCGAGTAGTTCTTCGATCGACTCATAAATACCCTCCGCCAAAAGCTTGCGTGGCGGATCGCCGTACTCCCGCATGGCTTCGGTGGCGGTGAGGGTCAACAACTCGCCAGCGGGTTTGAGCACTTCATCGCCGATCTTGAGCTCAAAATCGGCGTCCAACATCGCACGCACCACATCCGAACGATACGGATACTGTTCCGTCATCACTCTAATATTTGCGCGCAGGTAACTCTCGATTTTTTGCTTCGCGGTTTCTGCGACATCCTCACCCGAGCCTTGAATGACCGCGGACGCGCCCATCTTTCCACGCGGCGAAAAGTAGATCTCTTGGGTGGCGGCGGCGATGAAGGACCCAGCCGAAATGGCGTCGTCGTTCACATAAGTTGCGGTGATGCCCTCAAAGCGATCCAACATCTCCATCATATCGAGCGTAATATCGACCCGCCCCCCCGGGGTGTCCATATCGAGGATCACCATCTCGACATCGTTGGCGATCGCCTCTTTCAGCCCACGGCGCAGGATGTAAAGATTGGGCGTGCTGATCGCATCGTTAATCGGGATCACATAGACATCCACCGCGGCACTACCAGCTGAATCGGGCTGGTCGACCTCCTGGGCCCGCAGCCCATTTACACAGGACAGCCAACATGCCAGAACAATAAGGGAAATGCACTTCATCACAATATCAGCCTCAAGATGGAAGCCCACGGGTGGAAAGCAAGCACTGAGCAGAAATTGCGGGCCTTCGACTTTTCTAGCCCGCCCAACAGCGCCGAACACGGCAAAGGCTTTTTCGCTGTCAACCCGTTTGAGAGCGCCACTTTCGGCGTCGAGGTCGCCCTGTGCTAGGCTTTAAATCGACTCAATTTCCCATCGAAGATAGGGCTGGAAATAACGAGCGGGACCGTCACACTGCGCCGCAAGTTTAAAGTCATTTAGACGTTTCAGTTATGAAGACTATTATCATTGGAGCCGGCGAAGTCGGCCACAATCTGTGCGCCACACTCTCTGCCGCGGGGCACGACGTTACCCTGATCGAGCGCTCTCAGCTATGCTGCGAGAAGCTCGATGAAGAGCAAAATGCACGCATCATCCACGGCAACGGCAGCTCCGCCCGCCAATTGATCGAAGTCGATGTGGCGGAATGCGACGCCTTCCTCGCCATGACGAGTGACGACCGCACCAATGTCATTTCCTGTTCGTTGGCCAAGGGGCTCGGCGCAAAAAATACCATCGCCCGTATTCACGACGAAACTTACAGCGACACCTCGGTGATTAATTACCAGCTTCACTTTGGCATCGACCTGCTGGTCAACCCCGAAGCGATTTGTGCGGTTGAGCTGGCCAAGGAGATCCGCGGTGCCAGTCGCGTGGCGGTGGAAAATTTCGCCCGCGGACAAATCGAGGTGCAACAACAGCGTGTCGCCGCCGGCTCCCGTTTGATTGGACGCCGTTTACAAGACCTCAAATTGGACCCAGGCGTGCGGATCGGCTACATTCAGCGCGATCAAAAGAGTGAGATCGCGAGCGCCGAGACGACCATGGAAGAAGGCGATCTGGTCACCCACTTCGGACACCCGGAAGCCCTGTTTAAGTTGCGCGAAAGATTCAACCCCAAGCACAAAGTCGACAGCTCCCGCGTCGTCCTGTTCGGCGGCAGTGAAACCGCGATTAATTTGATCCAGCTGCTAAGCAATCCGCGTTTCAAAATCCGCGTGATTGAAAAAGACCCCGACACATGCCGCGAACTGGCGGAGCGCTTTCCGCACGTCACCATCATCCACGGTGATGCTACCTCGTTACGCCTGCTGGAAGAAGAGCAAATAGGCGGAGTCGACTACTTTGTCGGCTGCACCAAAGACGACGAAGAAAACATCCTGACCTGCCTCCAGGCCTCCAAGCTGGGAGCCAAACATGTCCAGCTCGTGATCAACAAAGGGGACTACGACCAACTGCTCGGCATGCTCAAAACCACCCTGGCGATTGAAGTGGTGGTCTCACCGCGCCGCGCCACGGCCGACTACATGCTACGCACGCTTTCGACCAAGGCCGTCGCCACGCTGGCCGAGCTCCCCAATCGCGGTGGACGCATTTTGGAAGTACGCATCAGCCACTCCAGTCCCTGCGTCGGCCGCAGCGTGAAAGATATGCAACTCCCTCACGGCAGCCTGCTCGTTGCACTGCAACATAAATTCAAAGCAAGGGTCCCCACTGCCGACGACGTCATCCTCGCCGGCGACCGGGTGGTCGTGATCGTTCACGCAGATCAGGAAAAAGCGCTCCTCGCGCGACTCGTTTAAGCTGTGAATACCGCAATCATCTATAAGCTGTTGAGCATGGTGTTACTGGCGCTTGCCGGCGCATTTGTCTCGTGTATCGCCATCGGAGTCGGATACGGCGAGCAACTCGATGACCCGTCCATACAGGCCTTCCTCACCACTATTGGCATCAGCCTAGTACTGGCCGGCATCTTCTATCTGCTGGGCCGTAAAGGCGTGGCGAAACTGTTCCGCCGCGAAGCGCTGTGCCTCATCGGTCTTTCCTGGTTCTTGGCCACCATCGTCGGTGCAATTCCCTATGTGCTCACGGTCGAGGGTTGCGACCTGACTGACGCGATCTTCGAGTCCTCGTCCGGCCTGACCACCACGGGAGCCACCGCATTCCAGGACTTCGCGGACTTCCCCAAAAGCCTGTTATTCTGGCGTTCCCTGAGCCAATGGGTCGGCGGACTCGGGGTGGTGGTATTCTTCGTCGCGATTCTTTCTTCGCTCGGTGCCGGAGCCAAAATCCTGTTTTCCAACGAGTCCTCGGGTACTTCCTCGGATTTCGACCATGGACGCATCCAAAGTGGTGCCTTCAACCTGATGCTGTATTACCTCGGCATTTCAATTGCCTGTATGCTGTGCTATAAAATGGGCGGCATGGATTGGTTTCAGGCAATGAATCACGCCATGACCACTATCGCCACAGGGGGCTTTAGCACCGAGTCCGGCAGCTTCGAGGATTTTAACAGCCCCACACTGGAGTGGATTGCGGTGATCTTCATGGCCTTGAGCGCCACCACTTTCGTCTACATGATCCGCTTGTTCAAAGGGCGCACCGAGATCCTGAGGCACAACAACGAGGTATATTGGTTTTACGCCTTCCTGATCGCTGCCACAGCACTGTTAACACTTTACCTGGTCGAACTGAACGGCGAACTGCCGGATCACGATATGATTCGCACTGCCGCCTTTCAAACCGTGTCCATCATCACGACCACCGGCTACGCCTCAACCAACTTTGATGTTTGGCTGCCGCCCGCCAAGATGCTGCTGATGATTCTGATGTTCATTGGCGGTTGCTCCGGTTCGACCGCAGGCGGCGTTAAAGTCGTGCGCATTGTCATCGCACTACACGCGGTGAAGCGCAGCATCATACACGCCTTCCGCCCTAATATAACCGTCCCGATGCGCATGGGAGGTAAAGTGCTCAACGAGCAGGCCATTCAAAGCGTGACTATCTTCCTGATGCTGATGGTTACGCTACAAATCCTGTCGATGTTGTTCATCTCAGCAAATGAACCAAATGTCAGTTTTTTGGCGGTCTTCTCGTGCGTGCAAGCGACGCTGTTCAACATCGGACCGGGCTTTGATCTGGTGGGGCCAACCGAAAATTTTCACTTTCTGCGCGGTTCGACCAAGGTCTTTTTGTCGGTGCTCATGACACTCGGCCGCTTGGAGCTGTATGCGGTGTTGGTGCTCTTTATTCCGAGCGCTTGGAAGCAATATTCGTAGCCGGCCGATGGCGGGATCGGCCCGTCATCGGCAAGCTACCAAAACGAAAGAGCCCGCATCACAATGCGGGCTCTTGGTCGAATTCAGTTAAACCGACAACGGGCTATGTCAGCCGTAGTCGGCATCACCAACTAATCTTCGCCATCCTCACCGATCGCTTCGACCGGGCAACCTTCCAGCGCTTCCATGCACAGCTCGATGTCTTCTGCCGACTCGGGTTGCTTGTGCACGAAGGAATAGCCTCCGTCTTCGTTGCGGGTGAAGAAATCCGGAGCAGTTTCACGGCACAGATCACAGTCGATGCATTGTTCATCAACATAGAATTTGCCTGTTACATTTTCCGGCCACTTTTCGTCTAATTCTGCCATATGTGCAAAATCGGCGATTTCGTAGGCGAGTCAAGCGGGAAGGCAGACCCGCCCCGATTTGAATCAAATAACAAGCTTCGATTGCAATCTTTAGAGAACGTCTATTTGCTATAAGGTGTACCTAACAGGGGAACACGTCGCATTCAGGACGGTCTGGTTGTTAGCAAACCCATCGCGATTTTTACACTTTCTATGCTCTACGACCGCCCGTACATGCGCCAAACATCTGATCCTGCCTCCAAGCAGACCAGCGTGGTCACAACTCTACTTGTTCTCACGATTGGCATCTTTGTCCTTCAGCAAATGCTGAATGTTTTCTTTCCGGGCGTAGGTGGGCGTGAAAACTACTTCTTAACCGATTGGTTCGCCCTCAGTGGGCAAAACTTTCGCGAGCTCAAGGTCTGGACCGTTTTCAGCTACGCCTTCATGCACAGCACCCAGACCATCATGCATCTCATCGGCAATATGCTCGGCCTGTTTTTCATCGGGCGCATCCTCGAACCCCTGCTCGGCAAGCAGCAGTTTCTCTTGCTGTACTTCTCGGGTGCATTTGTCGGCGGACTCACCTACATCGCCTTTCACTTTAACGGATCCAATCCGGTGGTCGGCGCATCGGCAGCCGTTTTCGCTTTAGTCGCCTTTTTCTGCCTCCGCCACCCCGAACAACCGATTACCCTGCTGCTATTCTTCGTCCTACCGCTGACCATCAAGCCGAAGTGGCTTTTCAGAGGTGTGCTCGCCTATTCAGTATTCGCGCTGTTGTTCACTGAACTTCCTGGCAATGCCCATGTGGCACACTCGGCACATCTGGGCGGCTTACTGGTCGGGGTCATCTACTTCCGGTATGTCTACAGCCAGCAGCCGTCCTTCACAGCAGCTGGCAGCCGTCCGTCCGTCGAGCTTCCACAGTGGTTTAAGCGCACAAAGAAAACCGAGCGAAACATCAGCTACCGCGTCAATCGCACTAGTCCCGAAGACCTACAAAAGGAAGTCGACCGCATACTAGATAAAATCAATAGCAGCGGCTTTGGCTCGCTCGACCACAATGAGAAAGCAACCTTGGATAAGGCGAAGGACATCCTCGGTAAGTAAGCCGTGAGAGTCGACTCCACTACAACTGTGTCACCGGGCCTCCGCTCACAGCATAAACCCCGCTTCCACCTTCTTTTTTAATCAATGAACCCTTTCATCAAAAACTGTACCCGTATCGGCTCAATCACACTGGCCGCGATCCTATGTCAAAGCTCTGTTCACGCGGAATTCGAACAGACCCAAGAGATGGCTGCGCAAACCCGCTGGGTCGTCAATACGATCAATGCCCGCCACTACCTGCGTGGCGACATGGAACAGCTCAGCGGCTCCGAAATGGTCGAGGCCTACACCGAATCCTTCGACTATGGGCGCATGTATTTTCTGCGCAGCGAAGTCGACGATTTCATCTTCCGTTTCGGCGACGCGATGGAAGACTTTTTACAGAAAGGCAATCTCTACGCAGCCTTCGAAATCTACACAGCGTATAAGAACAATGTCCATGCCCGCACCGAATGGATTTACCAGCGCCTCGCACAGGACTTTGACTTCGCCGCGCAGGACCATTTTTCGCCAGACCGCCGCGAAGCCCCGTGGCCGGCCAACACGGCGACCAACGAAGCGCTGTGGGAGCGTCGTCTTAAGTACGAACTGCTCAACGAACTGCTCTCACTAGCGGGCGAGGAAGCCGAGGAAACCGTGACCCTCGAACCCTCGAACCCGGACATCGTCGAAGACACCGAGGACGACACTTTTGACCCCAGCAAGATTCAGCGCCTGCTCGAAGAGCCCGAATTCTTAACCGAGACCCTCGATGCTGCACGCGAAAAGATCCGCCGCCGCTACGAGCGCAACCTCACCTACATCGTCGACCGAGAAGCCGCGGAGGTACAGGAATCGTTCATCAATTCGATGACCCAACTGTTCGACCCGCACTCCAGCTTCCTGTCTGCCGACACACTGGAAAGCTTCAACTCTGCAGTGCAAAATTCCTTCGTTGGCATCGGCGCCATGCTTCAGGACGACGACGGGATTTGCACGATCAAACAGATTCTCCCCGGTGGCCCTGCTGAAGAATCGGGTCTCCTGCACGATGAGGACCAGATCCTCGGCGTCGCCCAAGGTAAAGACGGCGAATTCGAAGACGTGGTCGACATGCGGCTCCGCTACATTGTGCGCAAAATCAAAGGCGAAAAAGGCACCATCGTCCGCCTGCTGATTCGCCCCGGTTCCGCTGGCGATCCTTCCGCGCGCAAAGACATCTCGATCACACGCGGCGAGGTCAAACTCACCGCCAACCTCGCCTCCGCTCAACTCATCAGTGTCCCAGGCAATGATGGCACCACCATTCCAGTCGGCGTCATCGAGCTACCCTCTTTTTACGGCAACATCGGCGCTGGCGGCACCTTGACCACCACGGCGGGCGATGTGACGGAGCTGCTCGGCAAGCTGCGTGAAGCCGGCGCCAAAGGCATTATTCTCGACCTGCGCATGAATGGTGGAGGCCTCCTCAGCGAAGCCGTTCGCGTCGCGGGGCTGTTCATCCCGGTCGGTCCCGTGGTTCAAGTGCGCAATACCGATGGACGGGTGGACGTGCTCTCTGACCGCGATTTGAGCCTGCAGTGGGACGGCCCACTCATCGTGCTCACCTCACGCTTCAGCGCATCCGCTTCCGAAATCGTCGCAGGTGCGTTGCAAGACCATGGCCGCGCACTCATCGTCGGCAATTCATCCACTCACGGTAAAGGCACTGTCCAGGAGGTTTATCACATGAACCGCCGGCCTGCGTTCTCATGGTTTCAAACGAGCAAAGAACCGCAAGCTCGCCCAGTGGCTTCGAAGATCACGATTAAACAATTCTATCTCCCCGGCGGCAGCTCCACCCAGCTCAAAGGTGTGCCGTCCGATATCGCCCTGCCCTCTGTGAACGAATTCCTGCCGATTGGCGAATCCGACCTGCCACATGCTTTGGAGTGGGACCAAATCGACGCCGTCGATTGGCTCAATGATTGGAAAAAGCTGAATATCTCCAGCCCCGAAGACCCTAAACTTAAAGCCGCACTGGCGCAAAACAGTACACGTCGGCAGCAGGCGCTGGATGAATTTGACTTCCTGCAAGAGCAAATCGAATGGCGCCGTCAGCGCTACGATGAAAAAGCTATTTCGCTCAATCTGAAACAACGCATCACGCGAAAGATCAAGGATCAGACTTACATCGAACAGCTGGATGACACGTACGAAACACTCCGCGCAAACAACTACCCAGCGGAAGACTTTCTTCTGAAAATAGCTGAAGAGCAGGATGCGCTTTCGAAAAAGAACTTACTCGACGCCGAAGTGGCTCTCGCTGCCGATCGCACAGAGTCGAATGAAGACGCTTCAAAGGCGGAGGAAGCGACCGAAGCGGAGGAAGTGGACAAGCCAGACTATGACATCTACCTACGCGAAGGGGCACGCATCATGGCCGACTGGATCAAGCTCGAAACCGCCGAAGAGGCTGCCGTCACCACTACCAACGTGAAAGCGGCTGCAAACACTCTGTAGCAACCGTTGCGGCTTCCAATACAGTAGCTCCGCCCAACACCTCATTATTGCAGCATAACAGCGTAGCGTGAAGCGAAGCGTGAAGCTTTAGCGAACGGCCATCCCCCTCAACGGAAGGCTCGCTGAGGCTTGGCGCTACGGCTTTCCTGCGTACCGCTGACAGCACATGCCAACATCGTGTGGCTACTGCTGCGTCCCGCTGATAGCCTCCAGAAAGGCTTCGCGCGCGGCGTCCTCCACCCAATCGTGGCGAATCACCGCGAACAGCGAACCGTCCCGCAAACTGATAATCGACAGGGCTGCCTTGGAGTGAATTCGAAAGGCGATCACCAGAAAAATGACGAACAAGGTCGGCAACATCCCCCAAACGATTGGGCTGATGTCATTCCCCCGAGTAGCCAGCAGCATCAGCGAGGCAACCAGCGCCGCCAGAATCAAATATGGTGCCCTGCCTTCAGTCTTCTTCAACTGATAGCCGATGTTTGGATCGAGGTTCGCCAACGCCGTGCTGCGGGAACCGCGCTCGCGCCCCAAGTCCCATTCGTGATGAATGCGGTCACCATCTATTTTGAGATGATCCCAGCGCTTACCTTTTTTCTGTTTCAGTTCCAGTTCCATAGTCTTGCCTACTTATCCCCTGCTCTAGAAATCGTGTAAATAACAACCAGCGACTGCATAGTTTCTTTCTCCGACTTGAGCTACATTTTTATCAATGAGCCAGCGCCTGAGTTCATCCCAGAAGGGATCGCGGGATAAACCCGCTCGCTACAATGCAGCGCACAGATCTACAGCGCATCCGTTATAGAAACACAAAAAGGACGGAGTTCTGTCGGAGATGGCGCAGCAATGCCTGCATCACAAACCCTACAAAAAAACGCGCCTCTTTGCAGAGACGCGTTTTTGAAAACTTGTATGAATTGCGCTTAGCGGCGACGGCCTTTAGCGAGCTTCTGAGCAATCAAGAATTGAATATTCGATTCGAGACGGTCCACTTCACTTGGATCGTGTCCTTCGACTGCAGCCAATCGTAAAGCTTCCTCGGCGCGTTCCTGAGCTGACTCTACCTCTGAGAGGTCGATGTCTTTGACGTCGATTGCTGCCTCGGTAAGCACGGAAATCGTATTACCGAGGACCTTGGCGAAGCCATGGTCAACTGCAATGAACTCAGTGTTACCGTCCTTAATGACTTTCAACTCACCGGCGATCACCTTAGTGACCATTGGTACGTGTCCTGTCAGGATGCCTGCCTCGCCCGACTCAGTCGGCAATACGACCTGATCGGCCTCGGTACTGAGGACCTTTTCGTCAGGTGTAATGATTTCGAGTGTAAGTGACATCGGGATTAGCCCTTTTTGTTAGCTTCGTATGCCATGTCGATGCCGCCCTTCATGTAGAGGTCGTTCTCGGCAAGGTCATCGCACTCACCATTCAGGATCATTTGGAAACCCTTAATGGTATCTGCAGTCGAAACATATTCACCAGGTGTGCCGGTGAAGATTTCAGCAACGTGGAATGGCTGCGAAAGGAACTTTTGAACCTTACGCGCACGGTAAACAGTCTGCTTGTCTTCAGGAGAGAGCTCGTCGAGACCAAGAATCGCAATGATGTCTTGAAGATCCTTGTAGCGCTGAAGCACGTTCTGCACACCACGAGCACATTGGTAGTGCTCTTCGCCAACGATCGCTGGGTCGAGTGCGTTGGAGATCGAAGCGAGCGGATCCACTGCAGGGTAGATACCAAGCTCAGCGATCGAACGCTCAAGAACGATAGTGGAGTCCAAGTGAGCGAAGGTGTTGGCTGGCGCAGGGTCAGTCAAATCATCCGCAGGGACGTAAACAGCTTGGAACGAAGTAATCGAACCCTTCTTAGTGGAGGTAATACGCTCCTGAAGGTTACCCATTTCCTGAGAAAGTGTTGGCTGGTAACCCACCGCAGAAGGTGAACGACCGAGTAGTGCAGACACCTCGGCACCGGCTTGAGAGAAACGGAAGATGTTATCCACGAACAGAAGAACGTCTTGGTTCTTTTCGTCACGGAAGTATTCAGCCATTGTCAGTCCGGAAAGCGCGACACGCATACGTGCACCAGGAGGCTCGTTCATTTGACCATAGACCAGGGCAACCTTCGAGTTGCTGATGTTCTTCTGGTCGATAACGCCTGCATCCGACATTTCGTGGTAAAGGTCATTACCCTCACGAGAACGCTCACCAACACCGGCGAATACGGAGTAACCGCCGTGCGCCTTTGCAATGTTGTTGATCAGCTCCATGATGACAACGGTCTTGCCAACACCTGCACCACCGAATGCGCCAACTTTACCACCCTTAGTAAACGGGCAGATCAGGTCGATGACTTTGATGCCTGTCTCGAGGATCTCGGCGTCAGTTGCTTGGTCAATGAGTTCTGGAGGCTGGCGGTGAATCGAGCGACGCTCGTCAGTGCCAACTGGGCCCTTTTCATCAACTGTATCACCAGTGACGTTGAAGATGCGGCCGAGAACGGCTTCACCTACAGGGACAGAGATCGAAGAACCTGTACCAACGACATCCATGCCGCGGACAAGGCCGTCAGTGGAGGTCATCGCAACAGCGCGAACAAGACCTTCGCCGAGGTGTTGTTGCACTTCGAGTGTGAGGCTCTTTTCAGTGCCGCCGACAGCGAAGGCGATTGTGATAGCGTCGAAAATTTCGGGGACGCTGTCTTGCGGGAAGGCGGCGTCGACGACGGCGCCGATGACTTGGACGATTTTACCGTTTTTACTCATGGTTCAAGAATGAGGGTTATTTTGAAAGGTTAGTTGGCGGCAGATGCAGCAGCGATTTCGAGAATTTCCTGAGTGATCGCAGCCTGACGGGCCTTGTTGTAATCGAGAGTGAGATCGTCAACCAGAGTCGACGCGTTATCCGTTGCTGCCTTCATGGCAACCATGCGTGCACAGTATTCGGCGGCGCGGCTTTCGAGAAGGAGTTGGTGAATGATAACCTTCGCGTAGAGCTCAGGCAGTGCATCCAGCACAGCTTCTGCGGATGGTTCGAAAACCATTTCGCGGCTATCACCACGTGATTCGAGTGACGGCAAGGCGGAGACGCGCTTTTTGAGCTGATCCAATACCTCGCGCAAATCGACGATCGGCAACAGCGACTGAATGATAGGCTCCTGTACGAGGACGTTGACGAAGCTCGGGTAGGCAATCTCGATCGTGTCGACTTCGCCATTTTTATAAGCATCAATCAACAGCTTCAGCATTGGCCGAAGCTCAGAGAAAGCAGCTTTGTCCGATACCGTAAAATCAGCGATGAGGTCGCGAGCGGAACGTGAGATGAACTGAGTTGCCTTACGGCCGACAGTGATGAACTTTGCGTCGCCTTTAACCTCTTCAGTAATCTTACGGAAGAGATTGGTGTTAAGCGCGCCGCAAAGGCCCTTGTCAGTCGAGAGGATCAGGATGCCACGGGTCTTGACTGCGCGCTTCTCAAAGAAGGGATGCGAAATCGTAGTACCGGACAGATCGAGCTTTTCGCCGACGGTATCAAGCAAGTCAGCAAGGAGCAGCGCGTACGGACGGCCCGCTACAGCGGCGTCCTGAGCTCGTTTCATCTTGGAAGACGAAACCAGCTGCATCGCACGCGTGATCTGCCGGGTGTTTTTAACCGACTTGATGCGGCGGCGGATGTCGCGAAGATTGGCCATTCTATTTAATTATGAATTAGAAGTTACGAATCAGGAACCAGCGATTAAGCGGAGAACCCAGCCACCCACTCCGCGAGAGAGGTCTTCAGTGCTGCTTCGGATGCATCACTGATTGCCTTCTCACTACGAATGGCATCCATGACCTTAGCACCACGAGTCTCGAGGAACTCACGAAGGCTGGACGTCGCTTCAACAATCTTCGCTACTTCAATCGCATCGAAGAAACCATTTTGAACGGCGTAAATGAGCGAAGACTGAACTTCGACCGGGATCGGGTTGAACGCAGTCTGCTTGAAGAGTTCGACGACACGTGCGCCACGCTCAAGCTGAGCCTTAGTCTTCGCATCGAGGTCGGAGCCGAACTGAGCAAACGCTGCCAACTCACGGAACTGTGCGAGTTGAAGTTTTACCTTACCAGCAACCTTCTTGATCGCCTTGATCTGCGCAGCAGACCCCACACGAGAAACGGAAAGACC
>DOCS01000130.1:232-6376 GCA_003503355.1 Opitutia bacterium | reverse complement strand
ACCGCTGGGCGGATACCTTGATTGAACAAGTCAGTTTCGAGGAACACCTGACCGTCGGTAATCGAAATCACATTGGTCGGGATGTAAGCGGACACGTCGCCTGCTTGAGTTTCAATGATCGGCAGCGCTGTAAGCGAACCGTTACCATTGTCCTCATTCACACGAGCAGAGCGCTCGAGGAGGCGGGAGTGGAGGTAGAAAACATCACCAGGATACGCTTCACGACCGGATGGGCGCTTCAGAACGAGCGAAATTTGACGATAAGCGACCGCTTGCTTGGAAAGGTCATCATAAACGATGAGCGCGTCCATGCCATTGTTCATGAAGAACTCACCCATCGATGCACCGGAGAACGGCGCGATGTATTGGTTGGCAGGATTGTCTCCAGCAGAAGCAGAAACGATAATGGTGTATTCCATCGCGCCGGCCTTCTCGAGGACAGCACTGGTGCGAGCGATGTTAGAATTTTTCTGACCGACAGCAACGTAGATGGAGTAAACCGGGCGGAAGTCTTCTGGGAAACTGCCGTCTGCGTTGCGATGCTGGTTGTTGATCTTCGCCTGATTGATAATGGTATCAATCGCGATCGTTGTCTTGCCGGTCGAGCGGTCACCAATGATGAGCTCACGTTGGCCACGGCCGATGGGGATCATCGAGTCAATCGACATGATACCAGTCTGCATTGGCTGATCAACCGACTTACGTGGGATGATACCTGGCGCGATCTGGTCGACAGGATAGGACTCTGTCGAGTTGATCGGACCTTTGCCGTCGATCGGGTTGCCAATCGCGTCCACAACACGACCGAGGAGGCCCATGCCGACAGGAACGGAAAGTAGTTTACCAGTTGTGGAGGCTTCGTCGCCTTCTTTCAACTTGGAGTAATCACCAAGGATCACGCAACCGACTTCATCTTCTTCAAGATTCAAGGCGATACCGTAGACGCCCTGACCGAAATCGATCATTTCGTTATACATAGCACCGGACAAGCCTTCGAGCTTGGCGACGCCATCAGCGATGGCGACGATCTTTCCAGTGTTGGATTTGACAGCGCCAGCTTGGAAGCCAGCGATTTCGTTTTCAATTTGTTCGACTATAGAGCTCATGAGAAACTAATGGAGTAAAAGGATAAAGGATTAGAGAGTGCGAATGTTTGATTAGCTAACATTCTCGGCCAGGCGCTGAAGACGTCCGGCTATAGACGCATCATACACATCGTCGCCGACGCGCACACGCACACCAGCAATCAGAGAAGTGTCTTTTTGTGTAACCGCAGTTATCGGGCGGCCATACAGTTTGGTATAAGTGGCTTCAATCGCTTTCAACGCCTCGCCACTCAACGCACCGGGAGTCGACACCACGGCCGTCTGCAGTGCGATCTCGCGGCGGAGATAGCTTAGAAAGGTTTTGAGAACCTTAAGATGATGGCGGTGCTGCACCTGCTTTAGGGCGGCAAGGACTTCAGCAACTTTGGCTTCGGTCACGACACCATTGTCCTTAGAGAGCTCTACGAGCTTCTTTGTAAAACGGGTGATCTTCTGGTCGCGTTTCATCGGATAGAAATTCTAAGGCTTAGTTGCCTGCACTTGCCAATTCCTTGGCAGCAGAATCGGAGAAGGTTTGTTTCTCAGCGCTGGAAAGATCGCGAGAAAGGACCTTAGAGGAAGTAGCCACGACAAGCCGTGCCACTTCTTGACGGACGTCGGAAAGCATTTTTAGACGCTCGAGTTCAGTCGCTTCACTTGCTTTGCGGATGATCGCTTCAGCTTGGGCGGCCGCTTCTTGGGTCTTCTGCTCAATCATCTCCTTGGACTGTTCACGAGACTCAGTCAGGATCCTTTGAGCTTCCGCAGCGGCGGCCTTGATCTTTTCGGCGCGCTCGCGTTCAGCTTCAGCGAGCTGCGTCTTCATTTCTTCAGCGTACTGAAGACCGTCAGCGATCTTCTGCTGACGCTCGTCAAGTGTCGCAGCGACAGGCTTGACAGCAAATTTATAGAGCACAAATGCAACCAAGCAGAAGTTGACCATCTGCGCGATCAAGGTTGGCCACGTGACGCCAAACTTGCCGGTGATAGCTTCAAGCTTGCCGACTTCGCCCTGTGCGTCGTGCGCCGCCACTTCACCAGCAATAGCGTGGGAGACGGCGTGTGCCTCTTCTGCGGCTACGAGACCGAGTGGTAATAAAAGTGCGAGTAGCAGTGTGATGAATGTAGCCTTCATGAGGGAACGGGATTGGGAAGAAAAAAAGAAAAAAGTGCCGACGGCCCGAAGGCCGCCGGCAAAGACTTAAGTATCCAGATTAGCCAAGGAAGATCGCGAAGAAGACGATCGCTTCAGCGAAAGCCATTGCGATAATGGACTGGACGAGCACCTTAGGTGCGGACTCTGGGTTACGACCGACAGACTCACAAGCCTTGAGGCCGATCAGACCAATTGCGATAGGCACTGCGATTGCAGCGGCTACGATGTTAAGATTGCCTGTGATTTCAGCTAGGATGTTGAACATAATATTTTCTGTTTGTATTTAGGTTTATTCGATGCCGCCCACGTTTAAACTTACATGGTCCCGACAATGAAAAGTGTTTAATGTGCGTGATCTTCGTCGTGGTTGGTCATCAAACCAATGTAAATCGCGACGAGCAGTGTGAAAATCAGTGCCTGTACGACACCGACCAACACTTCGTAAAAGTAAAATGGAATCGGTATCAGGTAGGGAGCCATGCCAGTCATGCTGGTCAGCAAATTCTCACCACCGAAAACGTTACCGAACAAACGAAAGGACAGCGAGACAGGACGGAATGCAATGGAAATGACTTCAATCAGACCTACCACCATGAAAACCGGAGCGAGCATTAAATAGATTAGTGCTGGTGTCTCTTTCTTTTCAGCTTTGTTGCCGAACAGCTCCCACACGAAAAACTTCGGGCCAGCGACTTTGAGGCTAATCACCAACCAAGCAATCATCGCTACGAGCGCCATGCCAAAGGTTGAATTTAAGTCAGCATTCGCTGGACGCATCCAGTACTTGAGATGGCCGTGATCGTCATAAAAACCAAACGCGCCGACTCCTGGAATCAAACCACTCCAGTTATGAATAAGAATGTAAATAAACAAACCAATCAGCAGCGGAAAGGTCATCGGAAAGGCCTTTTTGCCAACAATCGGCTCCAACAGGCCGCGCAATCCATCGATTAAACTTTCGATCACTGCTTGTCCTTTACCTGGGATCAACTTCGGCGAGCCAATGGCCCAACGGATGAACAAAATAAATAGGATCGAAATAGCCCAAGTGGTTACAATCGAGTTGGTCACCGGCAGACCAAATAACTCCGTCAAGTTGTACGGCTTCGGGCTAACGCCGCCATCTGCTGCTTGCAGGGATGTCACGGTTCCAGAAAGGAAGAGAAATGTTGGTAGTAGTTTGCCCACGAGAAACTGATTTAAAATGGTTTTGTGCGGAATGAATGCCACATGAATGGCAGATTTGATGAAGTGCCTACCCCAAGGCGTCAACAACGGAATAAAAAAAATGATTCCCAGCATAAGAGAATCTTATGCATGCAATCAATTCATAGCTAATTCTCTAACCTTGCGCGCAGCCCCGATTAGAGCCATCCTATTCAATCTAACCAACCAATCTGAGCATGAGCAGCCCGACTAATCTTACCGACCGTATCGCACAACTTCGTTCTAAAAAACAAGGATCTGAACTGTTCAGCAGCACACCACCAGAGGATCAAACACCCAAGCCAGTCCGCCAGCACCACAGCGAGCGGCATTTCGCGCCCGATCTGTTTATGCTGTTTGCCTATTCACTGCTAAGCTTTGCATTACTCGCTCAATTATTCCTAATAGTCTGGCTCGATATTATTTAGCCGACAGCCCCTTCGGTAGCGCAGAGCACACGCCTACACTCGACGTGCCACCACAGAGTGGTAGCCATCCATCATTTCCTGGAAATACGTTTCCATCTCGTGCGGCCATTCAGCCTTCGTATCGATTGCCCACTCCGAGTGCGCCTCTAGATGCTCCACGGTCCATTCATAGTATGGCAGATCGTCTGAGCGGAAACAGAAGCGACCGCCCACATCAGTGCGGCGCGCGACCTCATCTAGGAAAGCCGTCTGCACCATCCGACGACGATGGTGTTTGGCCTTCGGCCACGGATCCGGAAACAGCAGCACCGTCAGATCAAAACGAATGCGCTCCGGCAGGATCTCCAGAAACTCCCCCAGCTCAGCTTTGAAAAAATGCAGATTCTGCAACTGCCGCTTATCACGCTTATCCAGCCCCTTGCGAATGCGCCACGAAATGAGATCAATCCCCACACAGGTCTGCTCCGGCTGCGTCTCCGCATAACTGGTCAACCAATGCCCATGGCCACAACCAGCCTCAAATAGAATCCGATCCACCCCCTCAAACGCGACTTCGCACGCCTCCTGCAAGGCAGCCTTGCGTTGCTGTTGCTTCTCTAATTCTCGGGCATGTGCGGGTGAAATTTCCATAATACAGCCGTTTATGCACCGCCACGCTCCTCTACGTCAAGGCAGTTGAGACAGGGTTTACCTCAGATTACACAGGATCTCTTTTGCTGAGCGTCGCAAGCGAGCTGAGCAACACGTTTGCTGAATCGGCGACACATACCACTACATCCCAGATAAACCCGTTTGCTACGAACCAGGAACTTAACAACCGACGAACCGTATCCGAAAATTGCAGAATTAACCCGCTCGTTACAGACTATCCTTGGTAACGACTGGGTTTAGCCCATGCCCCTAGGTCCATCGATTTAAGTACATTTGCCGAGCCTGCCCCCTAAACACCTAAACAAGCAGGATCCCCCTACGCGCAGGGCGCCTCGATATTGCCCTCAAGCCAAGGGACTACTGACTGAGAGCGAGGCGGAACCCAAAGCGAGAGGAACCGACACCGGGGTCGCCGGAGTAACGGTAAGCAACACGACAGAGGGTCGCGTAGTAATACCAACCGCCACCCCGTAGCACGCGATTCGCACCCGAAGTCGGCCTGGCGGAATCGTCCTGCTGCGTACTACTATAGCTGCCATACCAATCATTACACCACTCATACACGTTACCAGCGATGTCATACAAACCATAACCGTTCGCGGCAAAGCTCCCGACTGGAGAAGTGCACCCCCCGTCGCCATCATTGAAGGTCGAATGGTAACCGCCACTACTGGCATCATAGCCGTATGATGCGGATGCACAGTAATTTGCATTAGCATGCGAAATTGTATCCCCCCAAGGGAAGCGCTTACCGCACAACCCGCCCCGCGCGGCCTTCTCAAATTCCGCCTCAGTCGGCAGTCGATAGCCCTGCTTCTTGTAATCAATGTACAGCGAACCGACCTCACCACCGCGGAACACCGCCCCAAACTGAGAAACATAATACACCGGCTCCAAGCCAGCTCGCTCGCTAGCCGCATTACACCACTTCACCACATCACACCAACTCACAGTGTGTACTGGATGAGTATCCGCCTTACCGCAGCCCACCCCGGACAATTCGCTATAACCATTCGAAACCGCCCAGTCGCGCACCTCCAGCCACAGACTCCACGTTACCTCATGCTTGCCCATATAAAAACTCAACACGTTCACACTATGCACTGGCCGCTCATTACTATTCCCCTCACTGAAGGCATCACCCATAACAAAAGAGCCGGCAGGGATTAGCGCGAAACTGTCCGAAGGCAACGAGACAGAAGAGCCCTCAGACGCAATCAACTGAAAGCGCATCGTATCGGAGGTGAAACCTGAGCGTTCCGCTCCCACATCACACAATATCCGCTTGTCCGTACCGTTGACAATACTAGGACCCAAATCGCCACTCAGCGACAGCGCCGCAACCGTATCGCTGGCGCCACTATCGTCCGACAGCTCCACTTCACTCGTCACCCCCTCACCCACGAGATCATAACTAAGAACCACTGGGTCACTATCCGTGCACTGCACATCCTCCACTGGCTGGGCGCCCGAAACAGAAACCAGGACAGTAAAAACAGCCAACAAAACACAGAATTTAGTAAACATATTAGAATATGTTAAACATACCAAAAAAAAGTCAACAGCAAAAGATATGCCACCAATATAAATAAAACTACCCCACTCAAAATAACCTCAG
>DOCS01000130.1:0-204 GCA_003503355.1 Opitutia bacterium | reverse complement strand
GGTATAAAAAAATTAAAATAAATAAATATTTCTTAGGAGCACAAAAATTATCAACCAAAACATCGCGTAAAAATTACATTTAAAATAAGCCAGAGAGCGCACAACACACAGAACTGCAACGCATCAAAACTCAAAGCACACGCTCGCTCCACACTCCAAGCGAGCATGCGGTTCTACATACTGGATCGCTACTACCCCCCCCCC
>DOCS01000176.1:21788-24630 GCA_003503355.1 Opitutia bacterium | reverse complement strand
GATAAAATTTATCTCCCACTTAACTAAGCGAGAAGTCCCTCCCTCAACAGCGTGCTTTCGATGCCTTCGGACCAGAGCGCGTGCGTGGCAAGGGTGATAAAAATGGCCCCTCGGCTTGGCTCCACGACGTTACGGCATTAAGTTGTCTGTGAATTTCGATTCTCTGTGCCAATGCCGAAGATTCTCCAGATTTCGGACCTGCACTTCGGGCCACATTATGTACCCGAGGCCGGTGAGGCATTGCAACAAATCGTGCCATCACTTGAGCCGGACGCGATTGTGGTGAACGGCGATTTGTCGCAGCGGGCGAAGCGACACCAGTTCGAGGAGGCCCGCCGTTTTCTCCAGCGTTTGCCGAGGGTGCCGATGCTTGTTATTCCAGGCAATCATGATGTGCCGCTGTACCGCATCGCAGAGCGCCTGCTGAAGCCTCACGCGCTGTACCGCGAACTAATTTGCCCTGATCTCAACCCAGTGTTGCAGATCGACGGTGCAGTGCTCGCTGGAATCGATTCGACCTCGCCTCGACGAGCGATTTCGAACGGCCGGATTCATCGCAAACAGCTGGACCGCTGCGCACAGATCTTCGCGCAAGCCGCGACCGGCGCAGTACGAATCGTGGTGGCCCATCACCACTTTGCGCCCGGCCCGGATTATCTACACGACCGCACCATGCCGAAGGCGCGGCGTGCGATCGATTGTTTCGTGGATCAAGGCGTCGAGCTCATCCTCGGCGGCCATCTGCACCGTTCCTACATCGGTAATTCACTGGATTTTTTCCCCGGCAACCAACGCGACCGCGGGATCATTATCCTTCAATGCGGGACCAGTACTTCCAGCCGGGGCCGTGGGCGCGAGCGCAACGAAAATACGTTCAACCTGGTCGACGTCAGCGCGCATCTGTTAACGGTCGTTCATTATATGTATTTTGAGGAGCGCGCCGAATTTTCTCCCGTCAGCCAGCATCAGTTTCCTAGACTGGGACGCCCGTTCGAGGCAGCCCAGTTGACCACCGCTCCTCCAATGCCGCAGGCAGAGTCATGACCCAAGGAGCGACAGTCGGCTGGACCAAACAAAAGCTGCTGGTTCTGGTGATCGCACTGGTCGCTGGTGCGCTGCTTTACAGCTATCTGCAACAGTATGTCTCGATTGAGGCACTGGTGGCACAGGAGGAGCGAATCCGTGACGCGATCCAACTGCGACCGTGGCGCTCATTCGCGATCGGCTTCGCCATTTATTCCACCGTCTCGCTGGTGCCGGGGACCTCAGGAAAATCGGTGATCTTCGCATGGTTGTATGGGTTCTGGCAGGGTGTATTGATGATTCTGCTAGGCTTGACTGCGGCGGCAATGGCGATGTTTTTCCTCAGCCGTTACGTCTTCCGCGGATGGATCGAACAGCGCTACGGGCGTTTTCTAGCCTCCCTGAACCGGCACCTTGAAAAGGAAGGAGCCTTTTATCTGTTGGTGCTGCGAATGGCACACTTTCCGTTCTCGATTATCAATCTCGCGAGTGGCGCGAGTCGCGTGCTCCCCCGCACCTTCTGCTGGACCACTGGCCTGGGGCTACTGCCCGGGACCGCCGTTTTTGCGTATGTCGGCATCCGCCTGCCCTCGCTGAATGAATTGGCTGCACACGGCACGGGTTCGCTGATCGATGCGCCGCTGATGCTCGCCCTTTCCCTCAGTGCGGTCTTTCCCTTTGTCTTCCGTGCAATCACCCGACGAATGGGCCTGCTGAAGGATACCGGCAGTCACCCCGAACCACCCAGCGAGCCGCGCCACAACACACCGCTCTGAACTTATGATGACTGCTCCCTCTCCCACTCTCCTCTGGATCCTCAACGCACTCGCCATATCGATGGCCGTTGGCTCAGTGGCACGCTGGATCAACCTCCGTCATGCGAATCCGGCATTGCGGCACAAGCGTCTCGCCAGCTTGCGCACTTGGTGGATACTGGCCATCGTCGTCGCGGCTGGTATTCTGGCGGGGCGGTTGGGCGTGTGCCTATTGCTACTGGTCGCCAGTCTGGTGGCATTCCGCGAATACGCCACGCTGCTCGGCATCCAGGACACGGAACGCCCGGCGCTATTAGCGGCCTACGGAATCGCCGTCATTAATTATCTCTTGATCCTATTCGGGCAGGCAGCGGCTTTTGTCGTATTTATCCCGCTGGGCTCGCTTGCGATTATTGCACTGGTGCAATTGCTGCAAGGCAAAGCACAGCGATATATCCGCACAACCGGCGGCATCTTCTGGGGTATGATGATCATCTATTACGGGATGGCACACGCCGCCTACCTCTTCATACATCCAGGCTTTGCCAATGGCCCTGCGGGTCCGGCGGGCTGGTTGCTCTATCTGCTGATACTGACCGAGGCCAACGATATATTTCAGGCACTGGTCGGCCGCTCGCCGATCGCGGCACAGCAACCGCACTGTATCGCCCCCACGCTTTCACCTAAAAAAACATGGGAAGGGTTTTTCGGAGGTCTGGCTGCCACCCTGATACTCGCATTGTGCTTGGCGCCATGGCTCACTAGCCTGCAAGGCATCAGCGGGCCGCTACTGACCGGCCTGGTGGTCGCGATCGCTGGCTTCTTTGGTGATATCAACATGTCGGGCATCAAGCGGGACAGCGGCGTCAAGGATGGCAGTAATCTGTTGCCGGGCATGGGCGGCTTAATTGACCGCATTGATAGCCTGACCTTTACCGCCCCAGCTTTTGTTTACCTGTTGCAGTGGTGGCTGCCATGAGACAGGACTGCCAAGACCCGTCGCCGACCTCGCCCGCTAGCGTACGCACAAAGCGGATCGCAACGATCCCCAATATCATCTGCGT
>DOCS01000176.1:18931-21747 GCA_003503355.1 Opitutia bacterium | reverse complement strand
CTCTGGCTGTTCGTGGCACTGGCGATGAGCGATTGGGTCGACGGCAAACTCGCAATCCTGCTGAACCAACGATCCGAGTGGGGCCCGCGCCTCGATAGTTGGGCGGATTTCGCCCTGTATTCGGCGCTGTTTTTTGGAGTACTAATCTTGAAGGGCAGTACACTGTCGGCAGAATGGGGATGGCTCGTCCCAGCGTTAACGAGTTACGCGCTCTCCACACTCGCTGGATTCTGGCGTTACCGGTGCTGGCCAAGCTATCACACACGCGCCGCCAAGACCTCATGGTTCCTGATGTTATTGGGCGCAGTCTGCCTGCTGGCGGAATGGGGACTGTGGCCCCTGAGGGTGGCACTCGCAGCCGTCATTCTCACCAACCTCGAAACATTGCTGATCACCTATCTCTCACCAAGCTGTCGAGACGATATCGGGTCCGTCTGCAAAATCATTCGCGAGCGCAGGGGGCAATGAACCACTGCATACCTAAGTCGAGCCCCCTCTCAGGACGACTGCGGACGACTGCGCTGGCTGTGCATTTTTCGATTGCGCCGCTTGGTCCAGTAGGCAGCCTGCTGCCGTAATCTTTAACATCCCTTAATACACAAAACTTATGTCAGACAACATCATCATCGAAACCACCCAAGGCAGCATTGAATTCAAGCTGTTCGACGATATCGCACCGAAAACTTGCGAGAACTTCCGCACACACGCGAAGAATGGCTACTACAATGGCATCATATTCCACCGCATCATTGAGGAGTTTATGATTCAAGGCGGCGACCCCACCGGCACTGGCCGTGGCGGTGAGTCCATCTGGGGCAAAAATTTCAAAGACGAGTGCGTCAGCAGCGTCACATTCGATCGTCCGGGCCTACTGGCGATGGCAAATTC
The DNA here is from genome assembly GCA_003503355.1 of Opitutia bacterium. GTDB lineage: Bacteria > Verrucomicrobiota > Verrucomicrobiia > Opitutales > Coraliomargaritaceae > Lentimonas. Next base: position 20,859 of record DOCS01000176.1, on the reverse strand, counting down.
AGGCCCTGGTACAAATGGCAGCCAGTTCTTCATCACTACAGTGGCCACTCCTTGGCTCAATATGCGCCACACGATCTTCGGTGAAGTCGTCAACGGAATGGATAACGTAGATGCACTCGAAGGCGTGAAAAAGGGTGCTGGCGACCGTCCGGTCGAAGATCAAAAGATCATCAGTATCAAGACTGCTTAAGGTCTGAATTGCGCGATCAAACTTTTCTGGGCGGCTCCATTATGGAGCCGCCTTTTTCATGCTTGATCGTCAATCGGAAAGCCTACCCTTGGTTGTCGCAAAGACGCGCTCGCGCGTTCATTCAAAGCATATGAAGCGTGCGACCGGCCCCGACAAAATCGATCATACCTGTCGCGGAGGTACCGAGGGAACCCCACCAATACCATTCAGACAAAGCGCAAAAGGACGCGCTGTCTTTCTGCTGTGTTTTTGACGGCTTCTGTGGTTAATTCCTCTTATGTCTATACTCGCACTACATGGCTTCACTGGCCGCGGATCCGACTTTGCTCCGTTCGCCGAACTGTGCGGCGGCGAATGGCGCACGCCCGACCTTCCCGGCCACGGCCCCAAACCACAGCTCGACTGTAGCCCGACAGCCACCGTTGATTTCATTCAACAGACAACCAACACGCCACAAACGACCACCCTACTCGGCTATTCGCTAGGCGCACGCGCCGCCCTGCTGCATGCCGTCGCGCATCCCGAGCACTGGAATGCACTGATCTTAATCAGCGCAAGCCCCGGGATCGAAACCGAAAGCGAACGTGTGGCACGTGCTCAGGTTGACGAAAAGCTCGCTCAGCGCATTGAAACTGAAGGGGCCGCGGCCTTTATCAAATTCTGGCAGAGCACGCCGATGATTCGTAGCCAACAAAGCATTCGCTCCGATTGGCTCGAAACGATGCAGCGCAACCGCCGCGCACACACCGCTCAAGGCCTAGCCACCAGCCTGCGACAATTGGGTCAAGGCAGTTGCTCCAATCTCTGGCCCAAGCTCAGCAAACTTACAATTCCGGTTTTACTGATCAGCGGCGAACGGGATGTGAAATACTGTGCGATCGCGCAGCGCATGCAAACCGTACTGCCACAAGCCGAATGGGTCACGATCCCGCAAGTCGGCCACATGCCTCATTTGGAAAGCCCCGAAGTCACCGCAGCCGCAATCCATGCCTTCGCGCGCGCATTGGGATAGCCACGCAGCGCGCCGGCTTATTGAATATTTGGTAAGCTCAAATCCTTCTCGACACGATGGGGGAAATCTCGGATCGCGCGTTTAAGGGATGCGACGACTCGCCTCTCGGTATACTGAATGGCATCGAAAAGATTCGCAAACTCGACGCGCCAGAACAACTCGTTGCTTTCGGCTTGGTAGATTTCGACGATCAACGTATAACGAACTGCAGCTCGAAAAGAAGGGTTGCGACGATCATTGAGCGCCGCAGAGGGTCCGTCGATATGATCAAAAACACTAGGGTAGCTGCTAACTGCCTTGCGCCACTTCGACACCACAAAAAAATCAGCCCCGTCATCCACTCGCTCGAAGCCACGCGCTACCAGTTCCGAACTCAACACACGCTCAGAGAGTTCTTCAGTCATGAACTCCTCCGAACCTCGCCAGTCCATCCCCGAGATCAAGGTGTGCTTGTAGCTAAAAGTATCGAAAGGTGAAAAGGTGACCGACTTCACAAAATCCCCCGCGACTTGCGACTCCATGCTGACACAACTGGAAAAAAATGAGGCACATAGGATCAAAACCACCGAGGTGAAGATAGAAAACTGCATCATACTATAAAAAACAGCATACCGGTGAGTAATCAAACCTTGCGCTAGGTTGCCACCTAAAATCATATGCTTGAATGCGTTTGACCAAGCAAGAGCAGATTAGTCTTTCCGTTTTATTACTCATTTTCGTTCTGGC
>DOCS01000176.1:17759-18925 GCA_003503355.1 Opitutia bacterium | reverse complement strand
CCCCAAACGATCGCTGCGCTCAGCACTGCTTCAGATCAGAAGCAGGAGTACAATCAGAAGCTCGGGCGCATCGGCACGAGCTCAATCAGTGTCATTTCAGTTGGACAATTAAAACGTAGCGGCGGCAGGCCTTCGTATCGATTCGACCCTGCGCCGGCTGAAACATTCAGATAAGGAATACCGATGCGCCTGAACCCCCTCGCCCAGTCGCTAGGCACTTCGCTGTCGATCACCAGCGGGCCATACCACGGCAGACGTACTTGCCCGCCGTGTGTATGCCCAGCGAGACAGAGATCGATCGGCATCTCTCCGACTTTCAATGAGTAATCCGGCGCGTGGCCGAATAAGATACGGAATGTGTCCTGGCCGGAGGTTTCCAGCCACTGCTCCACCGAGCGTGTCGCCCAGATTTGATTCTTAGACTGGTACAAGCTCAAGCCGTGCAAGTGGATCACTCCGCCGCCAGTGTCGATTTGCGCGGAGCGGGAGGAAAGCATAGTTAATGGCGCCAATTGATCGGCAGGAATCCCATATAATTCACGCTCGGTATCGCCAAACACCCCATAAGTGCCGAGGCGCGGATTAGCCGCGCGGATCAAGGCCAGTAGTTTCGGCAATTCAGATGCAAAGGTCGCCGGTGGCACAACTTGCAGGAAATCACCAGTATTAAGGATCAAATCCGGCTCGAGCGCCTGGATCTGCGCAAAGATTGCCGCCTCGTAGTCAGTGATACCGCCCGACTGTATGTCGGAAATGTGTAGTAATCTAACTGGCTTTGTCAGCTTGGGCGTTTGCAACCGCACCCGGTGCACAATCAGTCGCTGCGGCTCCACCGAGGTCACATAATGCCGTAAGGCCAACAGATCAACGGCCACAAACGCATACAGTAGCGCAATCCAGACCAGCCCCTTGCGCTGGCGGCGCCAAATCAAAGCGAGCGTGCCCCATACCGCCGCGATGCCAAATAAGGCCATAGGCAGCTGCCACAAATTGAAGTCATAGGCTTGTTGGATCAGCCCGAAATTGGGCTTCAACATCCCTTTGTGTACGTAGCTATAATTGCGCGCCACCACATAGACAAACACCAGAAACGCGGACGCCCCGCCCATTTTCCATGTGCCGCGCCACTTGGAGCGTGTTGCCACATCCGCCATCGCGAGTTCGCT
>DOCS01000176.1:16161-17618 GCA_003503355.1 Opitutia bacterium | reverse complement strand
AGGATGAGATTCATAATCTGAAAATTACAAAAAAATGTGAGAAATGCGACTGGATGACGAGCCAAGCCTTGTGCCGCGGTGTAGTTCAATTCAGCGATGGGACCAGGTAACAGCGAGGCCTGATACGATTTCCATAAAAGCAACAGCACGACGACACTGTAGAGCGGAGGCAAAACCAACGGATGGGCCAATACACGCACCAGTCGCACATTCGGAAAGCAGATCATTCCGATCCAGGCCGGTGCCGTCATCAAGGCGATCATCAGAAACGTGTCATCCAGCTGACGGGCTCCGAATAGATGAATCAGCCAAATCGGCATGCGCTTCGCGAGTGAACCATTAAACAGGTGAAACAGCCGGCTAGTTGGCAGATTAGAAAATCGAATACTGAATGTGAAAGAACTAAATCTTCAACCTTCAACCGTCTGCCTCCACCACCAAGGTTGTGTAGGCCTCAATGTAACGCTCCAAGGTCCCGGCGAGCACGGTCTCCGGTAGCTGTGGTGGGGGCGGCGTTTTGTCCCATTCCAAAGATTCCAGGTAATCGCGCACAAACTGCTTGTCGAACGACGGTTGTGCCCCTCCCGGTGCATAGCCCTCACGCGGCCAGTAACGCGACGAGTCTGGCGTCAGGATTTCATCGATCAAATAGAGTTCGCCCGCATCATCCAAACCGAACTCAAACTTGGTATCGGCCAAAATTAGATGCGCAGCCTTAGCGCGCTCCACGCCCATTTTATACAAATCGATGCTCAAGTCATGCACACGCTGAAACAAATCTGCACCGATCAATTGCCCCGCGTCGACGCAATCAATCGGCATGTCATGCCCACTGGCAACCTTGGTGGTCGGTGTAAACAGCGGCTGCGGCAGTTGGCTACTGTCCTGCAATCCCGCAGGCAAATTATACTCAAACAGCTTGCCGGTTTGTTGGTAGGCCTTCCAGCCAGAGCCGGATAGGTAGCCACGCACCACGGCCTCGATCGGCAATGGCTGAAGCTTCTTTACAATCATACTGCGGTGCTCCAGCTCAGGATGGGCTCGTCCAAGCTCCACGATGCGCGCTGCATGATCATCGACCAAATGATGCCGGGTAATCGCTCCCGCACGGGCAAACCAATACAGACTGATCTGGGTCAACAGAACGCCTTTACCTGCCAAGCCTTCATTCATGATCACGTCGAAAGCCGAAACACGGTCGGTCGCAACCATGAGCAAGGCATCGCCCATATCAAAGACTTCACGCACCTTGCCGGACGCGACCAATGGATACGAAAGTCCCTCCACCTTAAGTAGCGGCTTGGAAGGCAATGGAAATGGCAAAGGAGCAGAATTCATAGCTTCTTGATTAGTTGCTCAGGCCACTTGCGCAAACGGTTTCTCAACGGATCGAAAAAAAATTAACCATTTTTCAAAAAAGACTTGCAGGAAGGCGCCCGACACGTAGCTTCCGTGAC
>DOCS01000176.1:6795-16085 GCA_003503355.1 Opitutia bacterium | reverse complement strand
AATCCCCTACGGGATGCCAATTTAGAGCCCTTCGTTACGAAAGTAGCGAAGGGCTTTTTAGTCGATTTATACACCACATCGTTGAGACGGGCCCGACAGCCGATACAGAGCGTGGCGAAAAAATTAGTGATTTCTAAAAAAAGACTTGCAGGAAGACGCCCGACACGTAGCTTCCGTGACTTCGCATCACGTCCCGTTCGTCTAGCCCGGTCTAGGACACCTGGTTTTCATCCAGGCAACAGGGGTTCGAATCCCCTACGGGATGCCAATTTTAAACCCTTCGTTACATTTGTAGCGGAGGGTTTTTTGTTCGCCCAGCAAACGCAATCATAACAGCCATCGCCGTTATGCGACCCACCCTCGCGGCATCCTGCCGTTGTCATCAAAGCTCGCGAAAACGTGTCGGCGAATGACCTGTGATCCGCTTAAAGGAACGGGCAGAGCGATCCAAAACCAGTTGCAAAGGTATTCTCGCCCACACGGAAATGCGGATACTGTAAAAGATACTTGGCCTTCTCGACTCGCAAGCGAACGAGACAGACAGTAAAAATGATGCCGATGGCGCTGTCGATGTGCGACGAGTTTGCCACCGCCCGCCTGCGCCACGCTGAACGCTTCATCAAATCCGCGCAGATCTGGGAGCGACTGCGTCGGGTAAATACCGTGGTGTTCGACAAGACCGGCTCTTTATCAGCTGGTTGAACGCAACGTCCACCCAGTCAATCGCTCGCGGTGTGAAGCGCTACTGGCCGATCATCACTATCTCGCCGATTCGGTGAAGCAATCCGCCCCCCCCCGCCTCTCTCGAGTGCCACGTCGGGCTCAGGCGCAGCTAAGGTCGCTCTCAGAGTTGGGCCAGTATATGCTGGCCCGCATCCGAGAACTCGACCGTCCCGATCAGGTTGCGACCAGCATCACTCATTTTCAATGCGGTCTTCTGTACAATACTGACAATTTTCGCCTCATCATACTTCTCGATCAAATCATCGAATCCGAGCTCTAGGAATGTCAGACAAAGGGCATCTTCCAAAGTCTGGCAGTCAGCATCCACCTTCAACCGTTTCTTCAGGTTAAGCGACTGTACACGCTCGATCTCAGCCGAACCGTAGCCGACCTCTGCCATCAATTCGCCGGCACGCTGGGCGTGAAAACGCTTCAAATCCTCGCGCCACTTCAAATAGCCCGGACGATTCATCGGATAGTCCGCACGTGGAATTTCCCAACGACAAATGTGCTGCGTCTGGGCAGCAATCCGCAGGCATTCTGAAGCTTCTGGCTGCAAGCGTAATACCCATTTCAAATGGTGGGCCGCATAAAGCACCTCTTTCGGGCAGGTCGTACCCTGATATTCAATCATCGTCGGATCGCCGCCATTCGCCCGATCGATTAATTCAGTCACCGCAGTCAACTTTGAGCTTAATTCCATGCAACAGACTACTTCCCCCTAGGAGCGTGCGTCAATCGGATCGTGTAATTGATCAATACCCCATAAAAACAGCACACACCTATTTTTCTAAAGAGTAAGCGTCATGCAAGGCACCGTTGTAATTAGCTCCTCCCGAGTCGTCGATATCATAGGCTTAGAACTATGACACCTATGACCGATGAAGAACAACCACTGATATTAAAGACCGACTCGCTTGGGCGCGTTCGTATGCCGAAAGATCGACGCGAGGCGATCGTTGATGCTTTTGAGCAGAGCTGCTGCTTCGCGAATTGAAAACGACTGGGCCTCATGGCTAAATTAGGATCGCGGAACCAGCCACAGCGCTTGGTAAGGTGCAAGCTTGATGCCTCGCCTACCAGATCCGTAGGTGCGACCACTCAAAATGTCATAGAACTTTTTCGTTTTCTGCAGCAACGGCGAGTTGGCGGGATTACGGATGCTCTTTGTTTTTGCAGTGAAATTGTAGATGCAGAATACTAATTCATCACGGTTGATGTCGGTTCGACTGTGGATAAAGAGTTCAGGGTCTACATCGTAAACGATTTGCGCGGCATCGGGATGGAAGGCGGGATGTGAGGCCCTGCGGCGCAACATTTTCAGATAAGCGGGAAACACAGTCGCGGCAACCCCCTGCCCCAGGTGTTGCTGTAACTGATCCAACTGCCACTTGCGGCGATTGATGCTGCGGTTCTCGCCGCTCGCCTGCACTCCCGCTTGGTCGTTCTCAGTGGCCATCAGGCTCTGGAAATAAATCCCCGGCACGCCGCGCAAGGACAAGGCCAGCGCTTGCGAGCACAGAAAACGTGCGGCGCCGAGCTCAGGCTGTCCATCGTCGGCGAGCGCCGAGTAGTAGGTGATGTTAAGCTCGTAGGGCTGCTGGGAGCCATCCGGCATCTGACGCCAGTTAATTTTGCCACCCGCCGCTTCAACGTGCTGTACAAGCTTGGCCTTTTCGTCCTCCGGCAGAATGCCTTCGATCGGCCGCATACCGATACCATCGTGGCTGGCGGTAAAATTAAAGAAGGTACATCCTGGCGGTGGCGGCGCGAGATTCATGGCCCATTTAGTGAGATAGACCGCGTTACCGGTTGCCAGTGCATGCAAACAGAGCGGCGGCAGACTAAACTGATACACCATATGGGCCTCGTCCCCTTGACCGAAGTAGCTGACGTTCTCGGCGTGGGGCACGTTCGTCTCGGTCAACAACACCGTGCGCGGCGCGACGATCTCCAACACATCGCGCAACAGTTTCACCACCTCGTGCGTTTCCGGCAAATGTAGGCAGTTGGTGCCGAGGGTCTTCCATAGAAAAGCCACTGCATCGAGGCGCGCGATCCGCATTCCCTTTGAGAGGTACAAGAACAGAATGTCGAGAAACTCAAACAGCACCTCCGGATTCTGCCAATTCAGGTCCACCTGGTCGGCAGAAAAAGTCGTCCAGATGTAGGCCTCGACGTCGCGGGTACGGGTTCTAGTCAACAGCGGCGAGGTGCGTGGGCGAACAACTTGAGAGAAATCTCCCGCCGGATCCATCGGCAAGAAGTAGTGGCGCGCGGGCTCGATCCCGGCGACATAGTCTTTAAACCAGCTACTGTGCGCAGAGCAGTGATTCAATACCACGTCGAACATCAGGTCGAACCCTTCACCCAGTTTCTGCACATCGCACCACGTTCCACAGGCGGGATCGACTTTTCGGTAATCGATCACCGAGAATCCATCATCCGACGACCATGGATAAAAAGGCAACAAGTGGATGCTACGAATCGCGCCCTTGAAGTGCTGGTCGGCAAATGCCTTGAGTGCATTGAGCGGCGTGCCGTTGGCCGAATCGCGCAGCGTGTCTGCATAAGTGATGAGCACACTATCTTTTTCGTCCCAATGCGACTCGAACGGCACAACATCAACGCCCACGCCGTAGCGGCCGATCATCATGACAAAGCGCTCCAGCAATTTTCCAGCCTGTGTTCCGTACAATCGCTCAAAGCGCTTGCGCACCAAATTTAATTGTTCTCTGGATACCGTTTTGATCATCAATGATGCCTATCTATCAGATGCATTTTTATGGTTCGGCTTCGGAGCTTCACCGGTGAGGGCCGCGATATGGTAGCGCAGAACGCGCCGCAGCACACTGTAACTGTAATAATGACTAGCGACCTCGTAGTTGTGCTCGACCACCGACTTGCGGTAATCCGGATCCTCAATCACACGGCGCACATCTTCCACCAAATCCGGCGTAATAAAGCCGTCCATCTCCAGCAGCTTGAAGCCCTTCGGCTCGATATCCTGCACATAAATCGAATAACGATTAATCACCACCGGCACGCGAAAATAAATCGCTTCCAGCAACGCATTACCGAAGCCCTCGTAAGTGCTGGGATAAGTCATCAGATCCGCCTGTTTGTAGACATCCCACAGCGTATAGATTTTGTTCCCCTCGTGGTCCACTTGACGAATCTCACCGATCCGTGCCGCAAAGAAACGTAGGTCCACGCCCTCATGCTGTGCCATTTCTTCAAGCCGCTGCTTGTAGTCGTGGCCCTCGTCACCGGCGTCGTGCGAGATCACCAGCTTGTAGCGACTGTCGCCCAACATGCCGACCATTTTGATCGCATGCTCGATCCCCTTGCGCGGCACGATACGGGTCGGTTGCAAAATCAAAATATCGTCCGGCCCAATACCAATCTCGTCGCGAATATCGGCGGTGTACGGATCGTGAATTTCGGGCGGCGGGTTATCGAAATCGAAGACATTCGGCATCAGCGAGGAGGTCACCCCCTTGCGCAGCGCCAGTTGCTCCAGCGCGGCCTGATTGATCCCCACGTGGTGCAGGTGCGGCAAGCTGGGAGGGAACGCCATGTCGAGATAGTCTTTAACCGCTCCGACTGAAAAGCGGGTGCGCTCCCAATAGAAATCGTGATGGTGCGCAATCGCCGGCATCTCTGTCTCCGCCATGTACTCGGTGACCGCAATGCCGAGTGGCACGTGCATCGGAATCGCCAGGACGTTTTGCGGGATCAGAATATCGATCTGATAATGCTCAACAAAGTCATACAAAGTGCCCTTCAGATAGTCCGCCATTTCACGGATGCGCGCGGTCACGTCAGGATTGCGCCGCGTCTGCCCCCAAATGCGCTCGTTGATCCATTCATTTTCGGGATGTCCAAAATAGGCCTCCGGCACACAATAGCTACAGCCTGGATCACGGTCGTTACGACCGCTATACCAGTAACTGATATGCTTATCATGCCACAATACTTGCGCCCATTTTGCGCTCTCCAATGAGACGCCATCCGAGCCGGCAAAGCGTGTGGAAATAAAACCGATATTTTTCGACATCTGTATTTAGCATGAAAAGAAACGCGGCGAACTGACTTTAGGCTATTCCAGGAACAGTGACACTTCAACACGGTTACTTAAGTTAAGTTGATTGAAACCTTCATTAGCTATAGTCGTGCCAGAAGCGTGCTGCTTTAAAATCAATACCGCAGTAGCAGCGACTCGCGCACGACAGCGTCATGCCTGAAACACGAGCACCGCCAGCCTGGCTCGATTGGCACCATCAGCCCACGCTCACTCGCTCGTTCGCTCCAGCATATGAGTCAGCCGCTGGTTTCGCGCTCACTGCTTGGAGCGCGGGTGGTAGAGCGCATGCTCGTCAGCCAGTCGGGCGGATTGTACCGCTGTGTAAATTTGTGTGGTCGAAATATCGGAATGGCCGAGCATTTCCTGAATCGCACGCAGATCCGCCCCGCCTTCCAGCAGATGGGTGGCAAACGAATGGCGCAGCAAGTGCGGCTTGATCGGCTTCTCAATCCCCGCCTTGGCCGCGTATTGTTTGATTAAAACCCAGATCATTTTCCGCGAGATCGCCCGGCCCTGCTGGCTCAAGAACAGCTCACTGCCTGTCTTTGGCTTCACAAAATGTGACCGCCCTCCCGCTAAATAATTGCGCACCGCAGTGATCGCGGCACTGCCAATCGGAGCAATGCGCTCTTTGGCACCTTTACCAAACACACGCACATAACCGTCATCTAGATTGATACTCTGCAGCAACACCCCGCACAGTTCCGACACACGCAGGCCGCTGCTATAAAAGAGCTCCAAAATGGCGCGATCGCGCAAGCCATGCTGCGTGTTGGTGGCGGGCGCCTCAAGAAGAAGTTCCAGCTCCTGCCGAGTGAGGACCTCGGGAAGCTTGCGCGACAACTTGGGCGCCGAGGCCAGCTCAGTAAAATCATCCGGCCGGATGCCTTCGCGTACCAAATGACGCGCCAGCATACGAACCGCCGACAATTTGCGAGCCTGACTACTGCGCGCATACTGGGCCTCACTCAGCGAGGCCGTCCAGCCGCTGACCGCGGTCTCATCGACTGCGTTCCAATCGGTAAACTCTTTTTGGTGCAAATAGTCTGCGCATTGCGCCAGATCGCGCGCGTAGGCGTCAATCGTGTGACGAGACAGTCCACGCTCCAACTCCAACCACGCGAGAAAGCTCTCGACGGGCTCAACAAAGGCTTCCGGAATCGTTGCAAGGGGGTCTTTGGGCATGTGCGCATTATAGTGTTTGGCGCACACTGCACCTGGCAAGCTTCAGTTGCTCAAAGCCAAGCACAGAATAATTAAATCCCCATCACGCGGGGAATGCTTGATATTCTCCGATTCCGAAATGATTTTGAGACAATGACAGGCACAGACGAGAGCAGCATCAAACCCACCGACTTGCGCGGCATCCTCAAATACGTCCCGATGTTTCGCGACCATGTGTTTGTGATCGCGCTGGACGGTAGCCTAGTCGCGCATGAAAACTTTCAAAATGTACTGCTCGACATCGCGGTGTTGCGCTCGCTCAACATCAAGATGGTGCTGGTGCATGGCGTCGGCCAGCAGCTGAACGCACTGTCCGAAGCGCGTGCGACCCCCATTACCAATGCCCACGGCGAAGGCCCTACCGACTCGAGCACGCTGGAGCTGGCAACCGAGGCCACGGCATTAGTCAGCCTGCAGATCATGCAGGGGCTGACGCGCAACGGCCTGCGCTGTGCACTGAGCAACGGCGTGCGCAGCAAGGAAGTCGGCATCGTCAAAGGCGCGGACCAGCTCTGCAGCGGCAAGGTCGACAAACTCGACATCTCCCTGTTTAACAGCCTGCTGAATGCCAATACGATCCCCATCGTTACGCCGATTGCCTTTAACCGCGAAGGTGCCTCGCTGCGGATTAACTCCGACTTGCTGGCCGCCGAGCTCGCCGCACAGCTCGATGCCTCCAAGTTGATCTACATGACCTCCCACGCCGGTATTGAGGTCGACAATCAGCCATTGACCAATCTCCCTGTGGGCGAACTGGAGGCCCTGCTGCAGAACGCACCGGACAGCATCGCCGACCGACTGTTCAGCAAAGCCCAGCATGCCGTCCAAGCAATTCATGCCGGAACACCGCGCGCACACATTCTCGATGGCCGCCTGTTCGGCGCCTTGCTGAATGAAATCTTTGATAAGGTCGGCATCGGCACTATGGTGTACAGCAATGACTACCAATCGATTCGCCGCGCCGTTAAAGCGGACGCGTATTCAATTTACAACATCACCCGCAATGGTGTGCGCTCCGAAACGCTGCGCGATCGCTCGCAGCCGGCGATTGAAGCCGACATTCACAACTTCCTCGTGTACGAAATCGATGGCAGCATCGTCGGCTGCGTCCACCTGCAAAGCTATGACGACGACGCAGTGATCGAAATCGGCAGTGTCTATGTGCAGCCCTTCTATCAAAACAAGGGCGTGGGCCGGCGCATGGTCGAATATGCTGAAACCGATGCGACCGAGCGCGGCGCACGGCGCGTGATCGCACTGACCACCCAAGCGACCAATTTCTTCGTCAAACTGTGTGGATTTGATGAAGGGCAATGCGATGATTTACCAGTCGCACGCAAGGCCGATTATCTCGAAAACGGGCGAAACTCAAAGATCCTCTACAAGGATCTATAATCCGAGGCAACACAGCGCGCGATGGACCTCTACCACACCACCGACATGCACGGCATCTCTGAATTGAACCCGAGCGTGGCCCGTATGGATGAACTGATCGAACAACTAGATGAGCCAAGCATCGATGAAGCCGCGCATCCGGACCTCGCGTTAGTGCATGATGCCAGTGGCTGGTCGATCACCCTCTATCCCAGTGGCATTGCGACGCTGGAGAATTTCGAACACGCGGATGACGCCCCGCGCTATCTGCGCGACGTAACGCGCGACAACGCCCTGCTGCTATGGCGCGCCCTGTCACGCGGCGAAATCGATGCGCTGCTGCAGCACCCTTGGCAACGCAACCAATCATAAGGCTACGCACCGAGCCCAGTTACGGCCGCATAAGCCAACAGAGCGTGACCACATAATCGCCAAAAAAGCGGTAGCGAAACTGCATACGTGTGGCCGCCGTCCTGAGCGTTTCCGGCAAATAATCGGCCACCTCGACCACTGCCAACGCTTGGTTCGTGGAATCGATCTGAAACGCCAGATCCTTAAAATTCGGTTGTGCGCCCCACACGGGATATTGCGCTTTAAAGAAGGCTTCCTTGGCGCTGAACAGCAGACTGCCGAAGCGCTGGCTCTCGCCGACAAAGGCGGCCTCTGCGGCATGCACCACACGCTCCATCGCACGCGAGCTGAGCCGGTTGGTCTTCTCTAAATCGAGCCCCAGACCAGCCAGAACAGCTGCGTTGGCGGCGACCGCGCAGCACAAGCCACGTGAATGCGAAATCGAGCCCAGCACACCACTCGGCCAGACCGGCACCCCATCGGCATCGGCCGGTAACGCGACCGCGGCTTGCCCCAAATCGGCCAGTGCGGCACGGGCACAGCGGCGCCCGCCGATGAACTCATTGCGGCGGGCACTCACTGCATTCACAAGGTGCTGCCCCTCCTCTGCAAAGGCAACAGGCCCCACCACCTCCGCAACGACAGCAGCCGACGCACAGACGCCGACAGGCACGAGCGCTTGTAAGGCGTCGTCGAGTTCATTCATAGCGGTCAGGTCAGGCACCTGAAAGAGAAAATCAATTGACCTGCCATTCGCAAGCTTGCGGCTGAACGAAATTTAGAGCCGCAACAGTTGCCAGGATTCATCTATTCTATAAACCGTAATGCATGCCTTGGTATTTACGAATGATCATCGTTGCATGTGGCGTCTTGCTGTTCAACGCCCTACCTGCACAACAAAGAGAATCTGGCGTCTGGCAAATATTACACGGCTGTCAGCTAGTGGATGCCGCCGACAACCAGGGCGACCGGTTTAAAGTCCAGCATGCGAACCAGACATTCAGCATACGGCTCTACTTTGTAGAGAGCCCTGAAGCCGATGACAGCGACCTGGATCGGGTACGCGATCAAGCGCGCTACTTTTCTTTGCCGGAGACGGACATCATTTCGGCTGGCAAGGTCGCTAAAAAATTCTCTGAGCGCTTCCTACGCGGCACCTTCACTGTCATCACTCAATGGCAAGACGCCCGCGCGAGTAAAGCCCCGGGCTACTTCGCGCTGATTGAAAAAGAGGGCCGTCTGCTGTCAGCAGAATTGCTTCAACACGGCGCCGCGCGGCTGTATGGCATGCCAACGCAAAGCAGCTGGCCCGGCGGTCTGGCGCCCCGCGCCTATCTTAACGTGCTGAAGCAACACGAGCGCACAGCACAACGCACCGCTACAGGCATCTGGGCACAGGCCACAGCAGCCCCGCAGTTAGCTGGCCTCCCCCAACTGGGCCACACCCACAACACTGCCACAACGGCGCCGCAGGACGTCGCACTGGCGACCTCCAGTCCGACAGGAAAAATCATTTTAAATACCGCCGATG